>JAOZLO010000168.1 GCA_029934775.1 Desulfocapsaceae bacterium | reverse complement strand
ATACCGGAAAAGGGGGAGATCTTACTAAGATCTTAATGAAAAAAGATATCAACGAAACCTACCCACAGATAAAAAGATTCAGACGATGTGAATCATACAATGCACTACCATATCAACTGACAGATATCGTGAATAGTAACGGACGCAGATCCTTTGCAAGAAGATGTCGGACAAAAAATCTGACAGCAGTAATTTTTAGAGATTCTTTCTTCGTCCCTCTAGAGCCTTTTTTCTCTGAAAATTTCAAGGAAGTTGTTTATCTCTGGAAAAGTTATGACCAAAAAAATATCGAAGAGATAATGGCCCATTTCAAACCAGATATAGTCATTGAGGTTATAGTTGAAAGACACATTTTCGATTCTTTCTAACACTCCCCTAAAACCTAATGCGCATTAATCACCTTCAAACGCCATTATAGCAAACACCTCACAACTCTTTATTTTCTCCCGTCCTTTCAGGTCAGGCAATTCTATGAGAAACGCACACTCAATGATATCTGCACCAAGTTTTTCGACAAGCCGAACGGTTGCACCAACAGTACCTCCTGTTGCAATTAAATCGTCGACAATAACAACCTTCTCACCTTTAGATATGGCATCCTTATGAATTTCCAAGGTCCCCGATCCATATTCAAGGTCATATGATTCTTCAATCGTCTCTCCAGGAAGCTTTCCTTTCTTTCGCACGGGAATAAGACCTAAGCCCATTTTATATGCCAGCACTGCACCAAAAACGAACCCTCTGGCATCAATCGCCACAATTTTATCGAGATCACGGTCTTTATATCTCTCGTAGAGAATATCACAGGACTCTTTGAATGCATCTGGATCAAGCATCAGGGTTGTCAGATCTCTGAAAATCACTCCCTCAATAGGCCAACCGTGAATACTTCTAACACTTTCTTTTAAATTCATCTATTTTCCTCTTTTTTTATTCTTTTACAAAACTTCCGATCACCTTCACAAGCAGTTGCCTGACATTGTCAGCATTTTCTTCAAATACAGCCAGGATTTCATTCCAGCTCACCGGGATTTCATCCTCCTTCCAGCAATCATAATCAGTTGACATTGCCACTGCCGCATATGGGATTCCAGATTCATTAGCCAACATCACCTCAGGTGCAGAGGACATGTTAATAACATCAGCACCCCACATTCTAAACATTTTTGACTCGGCAACTGTAGAAAACCTAGGTCCTTCAATCGTTATAACACATCCGGAACGATGAACTTTATAATCCAGACTCTCTGCCGTTTGATACAGTTTTTTTCGCAACTCCTTATCAAAGGGATGAGCCATCGCTGTATGAACGGCGCCTTTGGCAAAGGAATCATGGAAACTGTTTTTTCTGAACCGGGTGAAATCGATAAACTGATCAAGCACCACAAGATGCCCCCTGTCAATCTCTTTTCTGAGGCTTCCGCAAGCTGTTGTGGCAATAATGTGCGTAACTCCGACCTCTTTTAGTGCGGAAATATTTGCCCTGTTATTGACCTCTGTAGGGCTGTATTGATGTCTTTTCCCATGCCTTGCAAGAATAACAGTTTCAATTCCATCAATTTTTCCACATAACAGCGAAGAGGAAGGTCGACCATATTCAGTTTTTATATTTACCTCTTCCGTTTCCTGTAAAATATCCGGATCATCAAGCCCTGATCCTCCAATAATCCCTATTTTAATCATTTCATTCTCCTCCAATGCCGCCATTGTAATAGCTATAGACAGATTTAAACGGCTTTTCTAACACCCCACAAGGGGTCGCAAATACCTTGAACTATCTCATTATCATCGAATACACCAGACTTTGCAAAATGCAACCTTAAAAGACCGATCATTTAGACGCAACATTTTAAATGACAATACTCACCTCTTGTTTTTTCATCACCAGGGTCTACTGAGCTGAATGGCTGAATTTCAAGAATAAGACCCGGGACAAATAGGGAAGAACTGTTGACAGAAAAGAATACTCAGTCAATAATGGCATCTTTGGTTGGCGTCAAAATCCTTTTTAACCAGGAAATCTGTTTTACCAATGAAATATACAGACCATATACCCATCCACAGAAGAAATCAGTGGCTGATCGTTTTTTCTGTACTTTTTTTTACTATTTATTCAGACCAATATACTAAATCAGTGGCAAAAAATTTCCTGGAAAACCAGGAAATAATATCTGTAAACTCAGGTTTAATAGTTTTTTCCTATGTGGAGAATAATGCTGGATTTTTAGGAATTTTAAAGGGAATGCCAGAATATGTTCAATTTATCTTACTTAACATCTGTGTAGCAATTATCCTTTTATATTGCCTGTACTATCTGTTTTCACAGAAAAATCGCACTATTATACATACCTTTTCTCTTGCAGTCCTGACTGGAGGTGGCATGAGTAATCTTATCGATCGGATCATTAACAATGGTAAAGTGATAGACTTCATGCAGTTTGGAATTGGGTCAGCTAAAACTGGCATATTGAATCTGGCTGACATATATATACTTACCGGATCTTTTCTTTTTGGTCTCCTCATACTTGCAACTGATTCTTGATATTCTCATCCGGCCGTGTTCTACCGGGAATTCACACAAATTGAATTTCAGGCAATGTTGATTTTTTATCAAGCATTTTTCCCTTTTTCATGTAAGATTTGCAGTTTCAGATTTTTCTTATGTAGAAAATGTTACAATCACAATTTTTTTACGGAGCTAACAATGCTTAAAGTAGGATTTATTGGATGGCGTGGAATGGTAGGTTCAGTTCTGATGGAACGAATGGATTCCGAAAATGATTTTCATGGATTTGAGCCGTTTTTTTTCACGACTTCGCAAATAGGCCAGCCGGGTCCAGAGCCTGGAGGAAATAAACCACTTGAAGATGCCATGGATCTTGAAAAACTTGCAGAAATGGACATCATCTTATCTTGCCAGGGAGGTAGTTACACCTCGTCTGTATATTATGATTTGAGAAAAAACTGGAGTGGTTACTGGATCGATGCCGCATCAACCTTAAGAATGGCTGACGATTCCATAATTGTACTTGACCCTGTTAACCGCCAGGTGATTAATAGTGGCCTCAAAAATGGAATAAAAAATTATGTTGGTGGCAACTGTACAGTCTCGCTGATGCTTATGGCACTTGGCGGCCTGTTTGATAAAAATCTTATTGAATGGGTCAGTTCCATGACCTATCAGGCAGCAAGTGGTGCCGGAGCCAAGAATATGCGTGAACTAATCAGTCAAATGGGCGCAATTGAATCGGATGTTGCGGAGCTGTTGGCAGATCCCTCATCGGCAATCCTTGACATTGACAAGAAAATAACAGCAAAGCTCAATGACGGCTCTCTGCCATTGGATAACTGGGGAGTCCCTCTCGCTGCAAGCCTTATCCCCTGGATTGACATCCCCGTTGAAGACGGTCAAACAAAAGAGGAATGGAAAGGTATCGTTGAAAGCAATAAAATTCTAGGAAAAACAGCTGAAGAGATAATACCAATCGATGGACAATGTGTACGGGTCGGAGCCATGCGCTGTCATTCCCAGGCCTTTACCATCAAACTTAAAGAGGATATTGGTGTCCAGGAAGCTGAAGAAATTATCTCCAGCCATAACCAGTGGGTAAAAGTAATTCCAAATGAAAGGGAAATAACCTCCCATGAGCTTACTCCGGTCAAGGCGTCAGGCACCCTGACAATACCAATTGGCCGAATTCGAAAGATGAATATCGGAGCAAAATATCTGACGGCATTTTCTGTTGGTGACCAACTGCTCTGGGGTGCCGCCGAACCTGTCCGCAGAATGTTGAAAATTACCCTTGAGCACCTTATTTAAACAAGTTTACTCTACAGGAGTCTGTTCTTCATTGAGCCTACTCCTGTGTGTAACAGTTTATACATTTCTCACTTCTTTTTTCCGCCTGAGAATACCGTTCACTTCCCCCAAAGCAAGGTGTGGTTCAGTTTGCAAAAACAGTTGATTCCCCGGATTAGCCTTCTCAACACGTCTTCCCTCTTTATCAGTCATAGCCACTATTTTGAACTCTGACACATCTACTCCACGACTCATATATTCAATCACCGTACGAACGCGAACCGTATTGCGGATTTCGACCAGGGGAATGGCCCCGATCTCACGAATAACTGCTACCGGTTCATAGGTCTGCACAGCCCTGGAGGAAGAATATATCATCTCGCCACTTCCCGGCCTTTCCTTGATAAAGTTCTCCGTAGTACCCCGGGTACCCGTCCTTAAAATTTCATCAATACAGACTTGCGGTATACGAATAGACTTCGGCTCTATCCACATATGTGCAGGGAGTTCCCTCAGATAATCGAGAGCCGCACGATAAATCCGTGTCACCCCACCGACATAGAAGATCGATTTCATCCGCCCTTCTATCTTCAAGGAGTCGACTCCGGCAGCAACCAGCTGCGGCAGGCTTTCCAGCAGACACAGATCCTTAGAATTGAAAATATAAGTTCCCCGCTCATCTTCCTCTATCGGAAAATATTCGCCGGGTCGTTTTTCCTCTACCAATTTGTAACTGTAGCGACAGGGATGGGCACAATTCCCCTGGTTTGCATCTCTACCATTCATATAATTAGAGAGCATGCAGCGCCCGGAATAGGAAATACAGATTGCACCATGAACAAAAACTTCCAACTCACCTTGCACCTTTTCTCTAATTTGTTGAATCTCTTTCAAAGAAAGTTCTCTTGCCAGATTTAACCTTATGGCACCATGTTTCAACCAGAAATCAGCCGAACTGTAATTGGTGACATTGGCTTGAGTTGATAGATGTACAGGCAAACCTGGTACAGTTTTATGGGCAATCATCAAAATTCCGGGATCCGATATTATCAAACCATCAACTCGCATATCCTGCAATTTGAGAAGATATTCTTTTAACCCGGCTAAATCATTATTATGGGCTAAGATATTGACAGTGACATAGATTTTTACACCACGGGCATGGCCATATTTTATTCCTCTTCTCATTTCCTCATCATTGAAATTACCCGCCTTTGCCCTAAGGCTGAACATTTTCCCACCGAGATAAATCGCATCAGCACCGTAATGGACAGCGGTAACAAGTTTTTCATAATTACCCGCTGGAGCCAGCAGTTCCGGGATAATCGGGATAACACCTTTGAGACTTTCATTTTTGTTCATGGTGAAGTAATGTGCTTCCTTATTTTATTTTTAAAAGTACTTATACTCAGTAATGTCCGGTTAGAAAATTGCAACACGTATCGTACGGATTTATGAGTTGATTTCTTCCGCTTTTTACTGCAAATTTCTTGATTTTCAAAATTTACAGGATGACGCTTCAGAAACAACCCACAAACCCTCTCGGAATCTCACGAGTTCGCTTACCTGCAAGTCCTTAACCGGACACTACTGACTTATCCCCCCTTGTGGGGTTTTACCCATTCTTAATAGAGTAACCATTCAGGGATTGCAAGTTAATCAGTGAAAGAAAAACGTATCGGCATAGCTATGAGTGGTGGTGTTGATTCCACTGCATGTGCACTTCTCCTCAGAGAGCATTATGAGATAGAAGGATTTTTCATGCATTTAGCCCAACCCGATTTTGAAAGGCAGGAGGCAAAGGTTAAATCCGTTGCTAGAAAGCTTGGCATCAAGTTGAATGTTATTGACCTTCGTCATGAGTTTGAGCAAAAGGTACTCCGCTATTTTTCTTCAACGTACTTTGCTGGCCTCACCCCCAACCCATGCGTTGTCTGTAATCGTGAAATCAAATTTGGCTTGTTCATGGAAAATATACTCCAGCATGGAATGGACAAGATTGCGACTGGACACTACGCAACAATTATTGATGACAATGGCTTATTCCGGCTTTACTCAGGAGTTGATCCCAGAAAAGATCAATCCTATTTCCTTTCAAGGCTGGATCAGACGCAACTTTCACGTGTTCTCTTTCCTCTAGGGGAAAGAGATAAGGAATCAACCTATAGGTTTGTTGAACAATATGGTTTTGATAATTTTCGCGGCCTTGAAAGTCAGGATGTCTGCTTTCTGGAGGATATAAGCATAGGATCATTTCTCGAAACATGTTCACCAGAAACAGATAACCATGGCCCTATTATTTCGACTTCAGGGGAACTACTTGGTCACCATCATGGTCTTTTCCACTATACTGTTGGACAAAGAAGAGGATTAGGCATTTCAAGCGATTCCCCCCTCTATGTCATTGCCCTGAACAGAGAAAGCAACACTGTCACTGTTGGTAAAAATGAGGCGTTATTCAAAGATATAATTACAACCAAGGATCTTCACTGGCTCGCTGAAACACAACCTCCTATAGATAGAGAGTATACTGTTCGCATCAGATACAGCCATAAAGGAGCAACAGCTACGTTCACCCCACAAGAAGACGGCTACGCTGTAATTCGCTTTAAG
>JAOZLO010000167.1 GCA_029934775.1 Desulfocapsaceae bacterium | reverse complement strand
TAAAATTCCATTGTGCAGGGATTGTTATGCTTGAAATAGGTACGGCAGCTCATTGAGGTGAAAAAACCACAGCCGATAATCACAAGGCTGGCAGTCTGTGTAAAACCGTTGGCAACAAGCATGTGATTGAATGTAGTGCTGAAGAGAGCGGATTCCGGGCTGCATGCTGTCAAAAGTTGGGTGATAAAGGCAGCACCACAAACTCCCATGCTCAGGAGCGGGCCATTCTCCACTTTAATTTTTTCAAAGGCAGATAAAAGCATCAACAGGATTCCGCCTGCACAAATTATGAGTAAAGGGAGTAATGACAAAAAATCATTCATAATGGTAACCCTGTCTTAATTCTTTTGGTTTTTGAGTCCTGGGGTCGGGACGATTGTATCAGCAATTTGTGTCTGGTCCATTGAGTAGAATTTGGCCACCTGTTGCTGAGCTGCTGGTTCGATCTTGTTGATGAAGGGTTGCGGATAGATGCCCATGAAAATTATGAGCAGTATAACCGGGAGAAAGGTCAGAGTCTCGAGAAGGCTGAGATCCTGAAACTTTTCTGTACGCTCATTAGCAGTTTCAAAAAAGACTCTTTGAAACATCCAGAGCATATAGCAGACACCAATGACGAGTGTTGTCCCGGCAAGGACACCGATAACTATATTAAACTTGACTGCGCCCAGAATGATGAGAAACTCTCCTATAAAACCACTGGTTCCAGGGAGACCTACTGAGGCCAGCATGGCGATAGCAAAAAAGGTGGCGAAGATTGGAGCACGATAGGCGATACCGCCAAGATCCTCGATCTTACGGGTCTTCATTCTTTCTTCTATAAGCCCTACAAAGAGGAAGAGGATGCCTGTACTTGTAGCATGGGCAACGATCTGGAAAAGACTTCCCGTCAATGCCTGTACATTCATACAGAAAATTCCAAGGGCAATTATACCCATATGGGATGCCGAGGAAAAAGCGAGCATTCTTTTGATATCTTTTTGGGCAATTGCCGCCAATCCACAGTACATCATGCCAATTACACCGGAAAAAGAGAGAAGTAAGGCAAACCGGGTAAACTCTATTTCAAATACTGGAATAACAAACCGGATAACCGCATATACTCCAATTTTTGCCATAATTGCAGAGAGCACAAAGGTTGTTGAAGTCGGTGCTTCTGTATAGGCATCAGGAAGCCAGGTGTGGAAGGGGAAAAGTGGGATTTTAATGGCGAAAGCAAGCATGAACATAATGAAGGCAAGAACAGCAAAACCTCCGGACAAATCAAGTCTGCTCAGATCGACTATATTAAAACTCCATTCACCAAACTGGGAATGGTGAGAAACACCGACATAGATCAGTGCAGCCAGCATCAATAATGATCCGGCGATAGTGTAAATGGTGATTTTAATGGTTGCCGGGAGTCGTTTTTCTCCACCATACAGACCTATCATGAAGAAGATCGGCAACAGCATGATTTCCCAGAATATATAGAAGAGGACTATATCGGTTGCGCAGATTGCACCGATCATGGCTCCCTGGGCAATAAGCAGATTTGCGTAATATCCTTTGGTCCGGGTTGAGAAAACAACAAAAATTATCGGAAAGAGAACTGTACAGGTAAAAAGTACGAGAAGGCTGATTCCATCAATACCGAGGCTGTAACTGATTCCAAGAGATTCTATCCAGTTGCATTGTTCAACATACTCCATCCCACCAGTGCCGGAAAATCCAAGAAAAAGCTCAATACCGAGGATGAGGATAACGATGGTGACAATGAACCCTGCGATCCTGGCACCCCCTTTGCTGACGAGGGGGAATAACATTACCAGTCCGGCAAGGATAGGTAAAAAGATCATGACTGAAAGGACATATTCAAACATTCCTGTACCCTGTCTAATTGAGCGATTGAGAAAGAAGCAGGCTCATAATACTCAAACCTATGACCATATAAATTGCATAGACTCGAACGTAGCCAACCTGGAAAACTTTAAAAGCTGTGCCAGCTTTCTGGTACAGCCATGTAGCTATTTTAACGTGAATATCTGTTACATTGGGTTCAAAGAATTTCCAGATAACAGAACCGACAGCTTTGTATGGTCGGACTAAAACAGCGTGGTACAGCTCGTCAATATAGAATTTATTGTAACAAAATTCTGTGAAGCCACTGTACTCAGGTTCATCTGCACCCTGGCCAAATTTTCTGTAGGATACTGTGATACCAATAGCAAAGGCGATCACACTGGCTGCAACAGCGAGCAGCTCGACTGAAATCCCAACATGGGGATGGTGGTCAGCAAGGCTGGGGGCCAGCCAGTGGGAGACGTTGAGGTTGCCGCCAAACAGAGCAGGCAGATTCAGAAAACCTGCAAAAAGAGCTCCGACTGCAAGAATAATGAGTGGAATGGTCATCACTCCTGGTGCATCCTCGGCATGGTTAAAACTTTCTTTATTCCGAGGTGTACCGTGGAAGACCAGGAATATCATGCGGAAACTATAGTAGGCTGTCATTCCGGCAACAGTTACACCAATAATCCAGATTCCGGTATGGCCTGTTGCAAGAGCTGAAAAGAGAATTTCGTCTTTGGAGAAAAAACCGGCAAAAGGAGGGCAGCCGGCAAGGGCAAGAGCACCAATGAGCATAGTCCAGTAAGTTTTGGGCATTTTTTCTTTTAAACCACCCATTTTCCAGATGTCCTGCTCATGGTGAAGGGCATAAATAACAGCACCGGCGCCGAGAAAGAGCAGAGCCTTGAAAAAGGCATGGGTAAAAACATGAAATATGCCTGCCGAATAAGCAGCAACTCCAACTCCGGCAAACATATAGCCGAGCTGGCTCACTGTTGAGTAGGCGAGTATTTTCTTGATATCCCGTTGAAACATGGCAAAGATTGCTGCGAGCAGGGCAGTGAGTATTCCGGTCCAGGCAACTATTGAACCGGCAAGGGGCACTTCGGCGTAAATAAAACTGAAGCGGGCGACCATGTAGACACCTGCAGTTACCATGGTTGCGGCGTGGATTAAAGCGGAAACCGGTGTAGGGCCGGCCATGGCATCAGGCAGCCAGACAAATAAAGGTATCTGGGCTGATTTACCACAGGCACCTACAAAGAGTAGCAGGCAGATAGTAAGACCTATACCTGGCGCGAGCTGATGGGCATTTTCTCTTAAAGAAAGGTAGTCGAACCCTCCTGAGCCGATGGCCCAGAAAAGAAAGGCCATGCCCAGTACAAAGCCGAGATCTCCTATTCGATTTACGATGAATGCCTTATTGCCAGCCAGCACATTATCAGTATCTTTACTATAGAAACTGATCAGCAGATAAGAACAGAGACCTACGCCTTCCCAGCCGACAAACATCACCACAGGACCACTACCAAGTACGAGAATCAGCATGGAACCGAGAAAGAGATTCATGTAAGAGAAGAATTTACCAAAATTTTCATCTCCAGCCATATAACCAACAGAGTAAATATGGATAAGTGAACCGATAAAGGTGACAAAGAGGAGCATCAGGGAGCTGAGGGGGTCAGCCAGAAAACCCATGGTGATGTGCAGGTCTCCGACACTGAACCAGGTAAAAGCGTCATGAATAAGGAACCTGGAATCCGCAGGCATACTTTTTAACTGGAAGAATACCACAAGTGCATAGATAAAGGAGATAACCGGACCGATACAGGCAAGGACTCCATAAAGTTTCTCCGGGAGTTTGCGCCTGGTGCAGGTGTCAATGTGCATCACTCCCAGAACCACAGCACCTATCAGAGGAAACAGTGGGATTAAACCGAGATAACTTACTGAATGTTCCATGAAATCACCCTTTTAACAAGCTGAATACGTTGCTGTCCAGTTTGCCTTTATGCTTGTGAAGCAGGATTACAACTGCAAGAGCCAATGCTGCTTCAGCTGCGGCGACCGCCATTACCATCATTGCCAATACGTGGCCATCCATACTGAGGTGAAGTCTTGAGAAGGCTATGAATGCCAGGTTGGCTGCATTGAGCATGAGCTCTATTGACATGAATATGATCAGCACGTTCCGTCTGGAAACGACGCCAAGTATGCCAATGCAAAAGAGAATGATACTTAAGATAAGATAATCCTGAATCACTTACTCATCCTCCTTTTTCCTGCTATTACAACAGCACCGATAAGGGCCACCAGCAGGAGAATCGAGACAATTTCAAAGGGAAGCAGCCAGTCTTTAAAGAGTACTAACCCGACCTCTTTGACTCCACCAAACCCGTTCCCTACAATGGTTGCCTCGGTTCCGGGAATACTTTGTACAATTTTTTTAAGAAAGAAAAAGACGGGTGCGAGAACGACTCCGCCACCAATAAGGTAGAGGAAACGATCTTTTTCATTGGGGAGATCATCATTTTGAACATTCAGAAACATGATGATGAACAAGATGAGCGACATGATTGCACCTGCATAAACAATAAGCTGGATTACAAAAATCAGCTTGGCCGAGAGCAGTGCATATAACCCGGCCAGGGAGATAAGGGTAATCACCAGGCTCATTGCACCATTCATCGGGTGTCGAAATATGACAAGCCCTATGGCGCCAAGCACTGATAAAATGGAGAATCCGGTAAATAACCAGTCGGCAAACATAATATCAAGCGCCCCCTTTTTTATATTCTTCTTCGGAAAATGCGCCGGGGGTCTGCAGCAACTCCTCCAGCCCGAGAACGAAAGATTCTCTGTTGTTGTCGGTTACGGAGTAAATTCCTGTATCCATTCGGATAGCATCGAGAGGGCAGGCTTCCACGCAGTAGCCGCAGTAAATGCATTCCAACAGATCGATATTGAACTTAACCGGCATTTTCTCTGCCTTTTCATCCAGTCTCTCTCCTGCCTCAATGGCGATACAGCCAGCAGGACAATTTGTTTGACACATGAAACAGGCAACGCATTTGACAGTACCATCATCGTGGCTTGTCAATCGATGGCGTCCACGCCAGCGAACGGGAATTTCCGGCTCAACTTCAGGGTAATGGCGAACGTAGAGTTTGGAGTTGTCGAGAAGATTTTTCCAGAAGTGGCCAAAAGTAGTAGCCATACCTCTAAAAATTTCTACGAAGTAAATCCTTTCAGATAAACTTGCTCCCTTTCGTTCCATGGTTTTGACTTTTGCACTCATATCATCCTCCTTTAGCTCAATGCCACGACGAACGCGCTTGTTATGAAGATGTTCAGAAGTGCCAGTGGAAGAAGCACCTGCCATCCCAGTTTCTGCAGCTGATCATAACGAAAACGCGGCAAGGTCCAGCGAACCCAGATGTATACAAAAATCATCATTGTAACTTTCAGAAGAAAAGTACACACCTGTAGAAGAACCACAAAAATGTGTGCAGCCGATCCTCCCGATTTGCATAAGAGGAGGGCAAAAAGGATAACCTCGAGGAGTATTACCAGTCCCCAGAAACATTTAATGTAGATTTTTCCTTCATAGGCCCGTGGATCATTTTCTCGGGGATAGTGGCTGACATTGCTTCTTCTAATCCATCCGGCGAAGTAATACATGCCGGCAGGAAGACAAAGCATAAGAATAAAGGCAACCGGTTTGGCGTAGTTGATTAAAGTGTCGGTGGCCAGGAAGGGGACCTGATAACCGCCAAAAAAGAGTGTGACTATTATGGCACTCGAGGCGAACATCGCAATATATTCCCCCATAAAGAATATTGCGAATTTCATTGCGCTGTATTCGACATGAAAACCGGCGACAATCTCACTCTCACCTTCGGCAAGATCAAAAGGAGTACGATTGGTTTCAGCAAAGGCGGCAATAAGAAAAATCATGAACCCCAGTGGTTGTAGAATGATGCCCCACATAGGTATGAATCCAAAGAGAAGTTTACCTTGGAACTGCGCCATTTCATTTAGATTAACTGTGCCGTACACCACCAGCAGGCTGACGATTGCAAGACCCATGGGGATCTCGTAACTGATAACCTGCGCTGCTGAACGGATCCCTCCGAGTAGACCATACTTGTTGGTAGAAGACCAGCCAGCCAGGATAATACCGTATACACCGAACCCGGCCATGGCAAGAAACCAGAGGATGCCGATATCGATGGGGATACCCTGCATGATGTAGCTTTTGCCGTTTAAAACCAGAGTGTCGGCAAACGGTACTACCGCGAACGATACAACAGCGGCAAAAAAGACGATAAGCGGCGCAATAACGAAGTAAAACTTATGTTTGATATGGTCGGAAATGACGTCTTCTTTAAAGAAAAGCTTAGCCCCGTCAGCAAGATTCTGTACCAGCCCTGCTGCTCTGAAACCAAAAATATTTGCTCTGTTAGGGCCTGCCCTGTCTTGAAAAAAACCGGCACCTCTACGCTCCATCCAGACGCAGACAGCTATAAAACAGAGCGGTACAAAAGCCGCAAAGGCAACTCGTATAGCAACAAGTAAAATATCAAGCAGGGACATTGTCAGCCTCGCTATCGGTTA
>JAOZLO010000166.1 GCA_029934775.1 Desulfocapsaceae bacterium | reverse complement strand
TCGAATCTCACTGAAACCTTTTCAAGGGTATGAGGAGCAGCAACTGTTACTTGAAGAAGAAGGTGTTGAATTTGACGTAACAGGGGAAATTGACCTTGATCAGTACCGGTGGTTGCCTTGATCTCTATAAAGGTCGGAGAGATGTCTTGAAAAAAATCATGAGAAAAAGGGGAACTTATGACAATGGCAAGGAGACTTCAATTTAAAGTTTCACTGACAACTCTTGATAACTCTTGCAGTTGAAATGGTTTAACTATTGCTGCATAAAAGCCATAATCTTTAAAATTTGCTATAATTGGGTCATTTGAGTAGCCACTTGAAACAATAACCTTAGCCTTAGGGTTAACATCAAGTATTTTTTTTACAGCTTCTTTTCCACCCATACCTCCAGGAATTGTCAAATCCATAATAACCAAGTCAAAAGGATTCCCTGAGTTTTTCGCCCCAATATAAAGTTCAATTGCTTCATCCCCACTTTCTGCAAGGGTAATTGTATGGCCGATTTTAACAAGCATGGCTTTTACTACAGTCCTGACCATTTCTTCATCATCCATAATCAAAATTTTAGCTTGTGAAGATTCTCTGCTCTCTCCAATTACTGTTTGTCCATGAGGTTTTATCTTTTCTGAGGCTGGCAGGTAGATTGTAAAAGCGCTTCCATCTCCCAGAGAAGATGCAACAAAAATTTCGCCTTTATGTTTGTGGATAATTGACTGTGTGATAGCGAGGCCCAAGCCACTTCCTTCACTTTTGGTGGTATAATAAGGATCAAAGATCTTCTCTATTAATTTCTTTGGTATTCCAATTCCAGTATCTTGAACATATATTTTGACAAATTTTCCTTTTCTTTTCTTATACAAAGTGTGTTTATCAACAGAAGAGGTGTTTTTACAGCTTATCTTAATCACTCCACCATCTGGCATAGCATGGCTTGCATTGAGAACAATGTTTTGTATTACCTGGCTTATTTGACCTTTATCGATATCAACAAGCCACAAGTCACTGGGGAAATCATACTTACAGGCGACTTTGTCTCCACTTAACACAAAGCTCGCAGACTCTTTAATTACATCTTCTAGAGATGATGTTTCTTTAACAGGCTCTCCTCCCTTAGAAAATGTCAATAATTGTTGCGTAAGGTCTTTTGCACGCAGTGAGGCTTTTTCAGCTTCAGACAACAAAGTCTTTGTAGAATCTTTAAGACTATCGTCAAAGAGGGCTAAATTTATATTTCCAAGAATTGCAGCAAGTATATTGTTAAAATCATGAGCAATACCGCCTGCCAGTATACCCACAGACTCTAATTTCTTTACCTTAAGCAGTTCCTGCTCTGTCCTTATTTGCTCGCTGACATCCCTGAAAACCAGGACAACACCAATGATCTCACTTTGCTCATTCAAAATAGGAGCTCCGCTATCTGCAATACTTCGCTCTATCCCATTTTTTGCAATCAATGCAGTATGGTTAGCAAGTCCAATTATTTGGCCTGTACTAAGAACTTTTTTAACTGGGTTTTCACATACCTCTCTCGTTTGTTCATTGATAATTTGAAAGACTTCTTCCAAAGGCCTTCCATGAGCATCTTCATTATGCCAACCAGTGAGTTGTTCAGCAATTTTATTAATCAAAACGATCTTTCCTGAAGTATCTGCAGTGATAACCCCATCACCAATACTTCGCAGGGTAACAGCAAGTCTTTCTTTTTCTGCTGCGAGTTTTACTTCAGCTTGCTCTCGTTCAATCTTAGATTTACTCAGGTTGCCAATCATAGCATTGAAGGATTTCTCAAGAATTGTGAGTTCATTACGCCCAGACAACCCCATTTTCACTTTGAAAGAATCCAAATTCTCCATGCTAATCTCTTCTGCAGCAGAGGCAAGAGAGGCTAAAGGTCCTCGCAGGTAACGGTTAAATACCCACAGGAGGGCTATTGTAAATGTAAGCAGAGTGAGTGCAACATCAAAAGCAAGCATAAATCCCTGCAACTTCATTCTCCTGTAAATAACGGAACTGTTAGAATAAATAGTCGCTTGCCCTAGTAGTATGTGTTCGTCTTTTACTTCGTATTCTATCGAAAATTGTCTTGAGAATACCTCGTAATTATACTTCTCATTACTATGAATCTTTTTTTCGCTGGAATTAAGGCCGGCAAGGCTGACATGGAGCCCCACATTCCCTGACTCACCATTCTCTTTTACTATTCCAGCTATAGCTACCGTATCTCCTCTATCTGTATTAATACTTACTCCAACAAGCGTGGGAATTAAAAGCATTCCTTCAACGGTGGCATGAAGTGCTTCTTCATTAAGCCCCCAGAGGTTGACCGCTAACGCATTTGCAAAGGCATTTCCAATATCCTGTAAATCTTGGATAATGTTTTCTTTCTGGTATTTATAATTCATCCAGACATGGCCAGAAGACACCAGCAAAGCAATCAGAAGATAAAATGCAAGGACAACCAGCAACATCTTGGTCGCAATAGATTCTTTTATGGGAATTTTTGCTCTCGTCACAATTACTCGATACCTTTTTCGAGATCTATGCCTTCCATAGCTTTCTTCCAAAGAATTTTTAGGCCATTGCGGTCTCGCTGGGAATAGGTCGGCAGCAAAACTCGGTTTTTGTTGGAGAAATCGGAAGTTCCAACATGAATTCGCTTCTTTTCCTCTGAGGTAAGGAGGTGCTCAATGTTCGAAATAATCGGAATGGTGCCCACAACGCGCAGGATATGACCAACCTGGTAATCAGTCGTCTGCAACTCATTGATATACTCTTCTGCGAGCTTCTTAAGAAACGGTTTGTCTGCCAAAGCTGAGGTAATTGCATAATTGTCGATCCAGTACGGCGTGCCTTCGGCCGGTTCAGCCATCTTCCATTGCTCGCCACGTTGTTCGAGCGGTCCAAGAGAATCACCCCAAACTGCGGCCAGTAAGTGGCCGGATAAATCATCAGGCTTGTCTACGCCAATCCAGAAAGAGTGGGCGTTCACAGCCAGCTGCCTCAATTTCGTCTTAAACGTAGAATTGTTTAAGGCATCAAAACTGTCCATGGATTCTCTCGGATATCCCAACGCCAAAGCTGTGATGATGGCGTTGTAGGTGTACTCATTGGCACCGATGACATATTTGCCTTTGAACCGGGGATCCCAGAGAATATCCCAACTCTTCGGTTCTTCCTTCAGCAGTGATGTGTTGTAGGCTAAGCCATAGGGGCCTTGACTCTCAGGGGACGCATACACTTGGCCCTCACTGTTTAAGTATTCCGCTTTCTGAAGAGCAGGTATCACATGTCTGAAGTTGGGAATGTTCTTCAGGTCAAGGGGGAGTAGAAGCTTGTTTTCAATGTAGTTGAAACGATTATCCTTGAAAAGGTGATGTGTCATCATTACCATATCAACGTTGCCACCTCTTATCGAATCGTAAAAATCATCAGAACTTGTCACATAGCTTATGTGCAGCTTGATCTTAAAATCGTATTTCTCTTCAATTTGTTTTTCGAAGCGACTGACAAGGGTTTGCGGGGCATGCCCCTCCCAAATTAATAACCGTAATACATCACCTTCTGCCCGAACAGGTGCTGGCATATTAATTATGATTGCACACAAAAATAACACCAATAATAAATAGTAATGCCGATAGTCAATTTCTCTCATTATTATCCCAGTGTCAATTGCATATTATGTATTGGATTGACTCACTCTGATATCTTTATAGGCAATAGATCTAGCTAAAAGACCAGGACCTTCTGCCTGACGATAACCGCCATTATACATAGCAAAGTATAATGAACCGATACACGATCAATGATGGGGTGATTTCCACGCTATTTGATGGAAATATGTATGCTCCCTTTGTACTCCGTGATCAAAAAACGTGTGTTTTGTATCATTTATTGTGATCAGTCACTTAAGCCCCAAGTCCTTATCAATCTCATAAGCTACCTACAAAAAATATATCACAAAAATGATAGGTTTCAAAATAAAATAAAATCCAGGCAGATGATCAGGGGGGCTAAGAGCAGGTCAACAGATAAAGATTTCCTCTGGCGCTCTCAAGCCAGAGAGAAAAGAAGGAAACTTAAGTTTCAACAGGTAATAATGTGAAGAGAAAAACTCTTTTTCGTCATGAGGCTGGGCTGCTTCTCAAGCTGACAGGCCCCATACTACTCGCCCAGTTATCCCAAACTAGTATGGGCTTTGTCGATACAGTGATGGCCGGCAGGGTAGGTCCTGTGGACCTGGCTGCTGTTGCCGTAGGTTCCAGCCTTTTTTTTCCTGTTTTTCTCTTTATGATTGGTCTCCTCAGTGCTGTGACCCCCCTCGCGGCCCAGGCTTATGGCCGCAGAGATTCCGCGGATGTTTTTCTTTCTCTCCAGCAAGGTGTTGTAGTAGGTTTCATCTGTGGGATACTCGCCATGATTCTTCTCTGGCAACTGTCGCCCCTTTTCCAAATATTGCAAGTATCCCCCGAGATCGCCTCTCCCGCAAAGCGGTATCTTTTTGCCGTCTCTTGGGGAATGCCTTTCGCCGGAATTTTCCTTGCCCTTCGCAGTGGTGGAGAAGGAGTCTCCTTGACCCGACTTTCTATGCTGGCAAGTTTTACCGGGCTGGCTGTCAATATCGTTGCCAACTATATTCTTATTTTTGGAAAACTGGGGCTGCCTGCAATGGGCGGGGTCGGATGCGGTTGGGCCACTGCCATTTCCATGTTTACGATGATGATAACAATGGCCCTGCTTCTTCAGAAAAGCAGGGTTGAGGGCGTAGTCAATCTGTTCCGTCGGCTAGATCGTACCCTTTTGCAGTCAATGGGCCAGTTTCTCGCTTTAGGGATGCCCATCGGACTTTCGCTTTTTGTGGAGTCCTCTATCTTCGCCATCATCTCCCTGCTTATTGCCCGGTTCGGGGCGGAGATAGTTTCTGCACACCAGATAGCCTTAAATTTTACCTCATTGCTGTTTATGATACCTCTCAGCCTTTCCATGGCTCTCAGTATTCGAGTGGGTTTTTCAATAGGCAGGAAACAGCCTGTGAGAATGAAAAGGATTGTACAAACAGGTCTCTTCCTTGCCCTCTGTTTCGCCTGTGTTACCTGCATTTTCATTGTCACCTGTGCGGATGCAATCGCTCTTTTGTATACAAAGGAAAGTGTGGTGAGGGAAACTGCCGCTCATCTACTGCTCTTTGCCGCCCTGTTTCAGTTATCCGATGCCATACAGGTAAACTGTTGCGGTGCCCTGCGTGGATGTAAAGACACCAAAGTACCTATGTTGCTGATGATATTTGCGTACTGGGGAATAGGGCTGCCTGTAGGCTACGGAATCGGCATTATCGGTTTTGGCTCTTTCGAACCTGGCGCCGAGGGCTTCTGGATAGGGCTGATCTGTGGATTGACTGTTTCGGCTGTCCTCCAGGGAAGAAGGCTTTATAAGATGGTTGACCGTTTCCAAGGTATTCAACATCTCCCCGATTGAGTTTGAAACGGCACCTGGTAAATGACTTTGTTTCATTTACCAGTAATTGTGGCTAAATCGGTATCCGAATGACAAAGGTCCAACAAAAGATATTAAAGGAGCCTTGCGCCAGAGGTAGTATCCACTCTGTCTCTTTTAACCATTTTCCACAGAACGTTTGATTATAGCCATGATATTTCGCATTGAGTTATCATATTTGCTCTTATCAACACTCTCCGATTTGGTGCGTTTCGCGATGACCGCGCAAATGCAGGCTGCCTGCAGGCCAAATACGGCACAAATCGTAAACAGTGTGGAAGCTTCCATTTCAAAATTCATCACATTTAATTTTCGCCATTCTTCCACAGAGTCTTTAAAATGTCTTCTGACAAAACCCGAATAACTGTCATAACGTTCCTGACCTGGATAAAACGTATCGGATGAAGCGGTCAGCCCGTAGTGTATGGGAATTGAAAGGTCTTTTGCTGCCTGTGTAAGGTTTACATTCAATTCCAAATCGGCTACAGCTGGATATTCTAAAGGTGCGTAGTGAATAGATGTTCCATCCAATCGTACAGCGCCGGTGGAAACAAGTAGATCCCCAATTTGTATTTTCTCCTGGATGGTGCCGGTGGTTCCTACGCGGATGAATTTCTTTACACCAATCATGGCCATCTCCTCCAAACCGATCCCGATCGAAGGGCCACCCATCCCGGTTGACATTATCAGGATTTTTTTCTCCCCGATATTTGCCAAATAGGAGGTATACTCTCGATTGACAGCCAGCTTTTTAGGAGAAGCTATCAACATTTCAGATAGGTATAATACACGGCCCGGATCTCCTGGCAATATCGCTATTTCAGCGCCTTCAAGGTCATTATGGCACAATCCGATATGATAGAGTTTCTCATTATCCGGCATCCTTTTATTAGCTATATTTTCATTCATTGCTATTTCACTCCCAAAATGGACTCTGAAAATTATAGGTCACCTTGAAAAATTGCCTTTTCC
>JAOZLO010000165.1:3778-6473 GCA_029934775.1 Desulfocapsaceae bacterium | reverse complement strand
TTATATTCTTTATTACTGGCTATCCAGCGGCCTTCTTTTCAGCGGATGAAAAAAAACAGAGACGGTTTTTTGTACCCCTCAGGTAAGCGATAGACTCCGAGGGGGTACTGAACTGAGTTACAGCTTTTATGGAGTAAGGCTCTAATGAACTCATACCAGAGTGATCCCAAACATGGTATCAGCTGCATTCTGATTGCGATGACAGCCTGTTCCTTGATGGATGCATTTGTCAAGTTACTTTCCGACAGGTATCCATTGCATGAAATTGTTATGGTCAGGTCAGTTATTGCAATTACTCTGACTCTTTTTATTATTCATTTTGAAGGTGGGTTGGGACTGTTACGCACCTCAAAGCCCTTCCAGCATCTGGCTCGCGGGATGCTGATAGCAGTAGCCAATATGACGTTTTATATGTCCCTGTCGGTTATGCCACTTGCAGAAGTGGTAGCGATATTCTTTATTTCACCGGTGCTTATCACCGCACTTTCAGTATTTTTGCTGGGAGAAAAAGTTGGCTGGCATCGCTGGACGGCTGTTATTGTCGGGTTTATTGGTGTTGCTGTTATGATGCGACTTGGGACGGATTCTTTCAACCTGGTTTCTGTGCTGCCTCTGATAGCAGCTTTTACTTACGCGCTCACTCAAATCATTACCCGTCGGATCGGTAATACCGAGAAAGCGTCAGTGATGTCATTTTATATAACGGCCGTTTTTATTGTTATTTCCACAGGTTTTTGGATAACTGTGGGTGATGGTTCATTATCAGGACATTATGGCCCCAGTGTTGAATTCCTGTTCAGACCCTGGTCATGGCCGGACATGTCCAGTGCTGTAATAATGGTAACTGTTGGTTTTTTAATGACCATCGTTGGTTATATGTTGTCACAGGCTTATCGGGTTGCCCAGGTCAATATTATTGCACCATTTGAATATGTGGCTTTACCAATGGGTATTATCTGGGGCTATGTGTTCTGGCGAGAAGTGCCTGATGTGTATACATTCCTTGGGATTTTAATGGTGGGCGGCAGCGGTCTTTATGTGTTTTTTCGTGAACATGGGGCTACTGCATCGCCAGATCAAACATATGCTGTTGCCAACACGGAACAAGGCGATATCTGATTTTACACCGAATTCCAGTTTTCAAACATCTTTTGAGCTTATAAAAGACAGACTGAAGGGCTTAAGGGGGTAGAGGCATAAGGGCTTAAAGGCTAACAACCCTGCGTCCGTCTTTTGCCGGTGGAAAAATTTTGTTTTCCGATACATCAGGATAAAAACAGAAAAAAACTTGTTAATCCTGTCAAGTTAGTTCCACCGCAGACCATTATGTTCAAACCTGAAAAATTTATCCTTCACGGAGGGATAGTGCTATTCGTTTTCTTTTGAGATCAACCTGCAGAACACGTACTGTAACTTGCTGTTGCACATGTACGACTTCCCCCGGATCTTTTATGAACCGATCGGCAAGCTGACTGATATGGATTAACCCGTCTTGTTTGATACCGATGTCCGCAAAGGCGCCGAATTTGGTAACATTGGTGATTATAGCCGGCAGCTGCATACCCTCCTGCACATCATCAATAGTGAGAATAGTATCTGCAAAATGAAACTGTTTAAAGGTGTCCCGCGGGTCTCGCCCAGGTTTTGCCAGTTCCTCCATAATGTCTATCAGTGTCGGCATACCGACAGATTTATCGATATATTCCTGCAGGCTTATGGTTTTCCTCGTTTTTTCTGATCTCATCAGGGATGTCAGTGAGACACCGGCATCGCTGGCCATTCGCTTGACAAGATTGTATCTCTCGGGGTGGACTGCACTGTTATCAAGAGGATTGGTTCCATTTTTAATTCTGAGAAATCCGGCACATTGCTCATAAGCCTTTGGTCCCAAACGAGGAATTTTTAGTAATTCGCCTCTAGTCTTGAAAGGACCGTTCGTATTTCTATACGTCAGGATATTATCGGCCAGGTTGCGCCCCAGCCCTGAAACAGAGGTTAAGAGTTCTGCACTGGCCGTGTTAAGCTCCACACCCACGCTGTTAACACAACTTTCCACAACAGTTTCGAGTTTTTCTTTTAAAAGTGTCTGCTCCACATCATGCTGGTACTGGCCGACTCCTATCGACTTTGGGTCAATTTTCACAAGTTCGGCAAGAGGATCCTGCAGCCGTCTTCCTATGGAAACGGCTCCACGGACGGTGATATCTTCGTCAGGGAATTCTGAACGGGCAGTAGCTGAGGCCGAGTAGATTGATGCACCATCCTCGTTGACCATTGTTACTATAATAGTGCTGTCGAGATCCAGTGAGCGAATAAAATCTTCTGTTTCACGGCTGGCGGTTCCATTGCCAATGGCAATTGCTTCAATCCGGTACCTCTCTATCTTGCTGAGGATGCTCTCTCCTGCATGGGTCTGTTGTCTGGTGCCATGGGTTGGATAAATTGTGTCTGTGTCGAGAAGTTTTCCCTGGCGGTCAAGACATACCAGCTTGGCCCCGGTACGAAATCCGGGGTCCAGTGAAATAATATTTTTCTGACCAAGAGCAGGAGCAAGGAGCAGCTGTCGAAGGTTAGTACCAAAAACTTCGATGGCCTCTTCATCGGCACGTCGTTTTAATACACTGCGGGTTTCGTTCTCAAGAGAGGGGCAGAGGAGTCGTTTATAACTGTCTTCGATTGCCTTATGTACCTCATT
>JAOZLO010000165.1:0-3678 GCA_029934775.1 Desulfocapsaceae bacterium | reverse complement strand
AGCTTTTCCCTGGATTCACGGTTTTCACTGATTTTTTCAGCTATTATATCTCTCGCTCCGGCAACAGCTTCTTCCCGGTTGGAGACACCCTGTTTGAGATTAATGAACCTGCTGATATCCTGTTCTCTCCCTTTACCGCTTAAAAGAAGTTCTGCCAGAGGTTGTAAACCTTTTTCAACAGCCATTAAGGCTCGAGTTTTACGTTTTTGTCTATGGGGGAGATAAATATCTTCAAGAGTTGTAAGACTCTCTGCTGCCTTAAGCTTACTGTGGAGTGTGTCTGTAAGTCTATCGTTTTTTATAAGTGTATCAATTATGGACTGCCGACGTTTTTCCATCTCCTGGAGTCTTTTATGCTCTGTCCTTATTGCATCAATATCTACCTCATTGAGGGAGCCTGTTGCCTCTTTGCGGTACCGGGCAATAAAAGGGACGGTTCCTCCGGTGTCCAGCAGGGCAAGGGTTCCTGAAACGTGCAGAAGGGGAAGTTGAAGATTGTGGGCAATAACGGATGTGAAAGTGTTTGAGTCAGTCATATTTCAAGGGAGATTTTGAAGGAATATATTAGAAATTGATAGTAGCCGCATCGTTCTAATTTTGCAATAGGAGGCTGGCTGAGAATATCTTGATTATATACAGGAATATGCCAATTCAGCTCTTTCTAAATCGTAGGAAAACTTTATATAATTTGATATTCAATTGATGAGGAGATAAAATAGTCAGTAACTGGTGTGTTGGAAGTGAAATATTGAAGTAATTTGAGGGGGAAAGAGTATGGATGAAAAATTGACAATTCTAAAAAAACATTTACCAAAGGCAATGTTGAAAGCTCTCACGCCTGAGGCTATCGAAGCCACTCCATCACCATATATTGATGGAGACCTCATCGCCATAATGAATTTGCCCTTCAAGGTTGGCAGAGAGTCGAGGGTAGCTAAAATAAAAGGTCGCCTTGAACCTGTCGATCGACCTAAAAAAGATATCGGCAGTAAACCAAATAATGATCTGTATCTTGTTGATCGCGGACACTTACTGAACATTTCACGGGAACATTTCCAGATCGAACTGCGAGAGGGGGAATATTACCTGACTGACAGGGGTAGTGCCTGTGGGACAAAACTTCAGGAGACTTCTTTAGGAGGAGAAGATAAGGGAGGATCAGTAAAACTAAAGGACGGTGATGTGATTGGGGTAGGCGCAAAAAGCACCCCCTATCTCTTTCAATTTGTCAGTTTTGATGAGTATCAGATTATTCGAAAGTAAGAAAACGGGGTATCGTCTGTCAGGGGGCTGAACCGAGTTCCTCGGCGATAAGAAGAGCCTGCCGAGTGGCAGCCACGTTGTGCACTCTGACAATTGAAATACCTTTTGTACAACAAAGAGCAGAAACTACAGCACTTGCCAGATCCCTTTCTGCCTCATGTTCTACACCTGTGATATCTCCAAGGAATCGTTTACGGCTGTGGCCAAGTAGAACAGGCAACTCAAGTGAGGAGAATTTCGCAATATTTTTAAGGATTGAGAGGTTGTGCTGCAGGGTTTTGCCAAACCCTATTCCGGGGTCGATAATGACCCTGCTGACATCCACTCCTTTTTCTCTAATCCAACCGATACGCTCTTTGAAAAAATCAAGAATATCGATTGTAACATCCTGGTATTCAGGGTTGATCTGCATATCGGCAGGTTTTCCCTGCATATGCATAATTATGACCGGGACATCTGTCTGCTGAACAACTGAGATCATCTCCGGATCTTTTTGCAGGGCGGATATATCATTTATAATATCTGCTCCTGCTTTAAGCGCTTCCCTCGCGACAGCAGCTTTCGTGGTGTCTATGGATATTGGTATGGAATGTTTGTCGCGGATTCCCGCAATGACCGGGATTACTCTTTGCAGTTCCTCATCTGTAGAAACAGGAACTGCAAAGGGGCGGGTAGATTCACCACCGATATCGAGAATATCCGAACCCTCAGCAATAAGTCTTTCTGCCTGAGACAGAGCCTCCTTGAGTGATGAATAATGGCCGCCATCCGAGAAGGAGTCAGGAGTTACGTTCAGTATTCCCATTATCCTGGTAGATAGTTCCTGTTTCATCTCTTATTCAGAAGGCTTTTGCTTCTCGTCCGGTTTTACTTCTTCCCCGGTCTCTTCTGCCACGACTTCTTCGACTGTCGGCTTTGCCTTTTTTTTCTTCATCTGGTATTTTCCCGGACGCAATTCTTCGACCATCTCTTCGATATCATCCAGCACGATGGTTACTTTTTCAAGAAGATCTTCTGCCAACCGAGTCAGGATGTCCTGGTTTTCTTTTAGCAGTCCGGTGACAACCTTGATTGCACTATCGACTATTTTGCGTACGGCAAGATCGATCTGCCGAGCAGTATCTTCACTGAAATCCCGACTTTGACCAATTTCTTTACCAAGGAAGATCTGCTCTTCTTTTTTACCATACGTCAGTGGGCCGAGGCCATCACTCATACCCCATTCGCAGACCATTTTTCGGGCCATTGCTGAGGCTCGTTCAATATCATTTCCAGCTCCTGTGGTGATTTCATCAAAGATAATCTGTTCTGCTATGCGACCGCCATAGAGGATGCAGATCGAGTTCTGGAGATACGTTTTTGAATGGGTATATTTGTCGTCTGTGGGCAACTGCATAGTGAGTCCCAGCGCACGTCCACGTGGAATTATAGTAACCTTGTGGAGCGGGTCTGTGTCCTCGAGCAGCCATGCTACAAGGGCGTGTCCAGCTTCATGGTAGGCGGTGATTTTTTTCTCTTTAGTGCTGATAATCATAGACCGTCGCTCTGCGCCCATCATGATTTTGTCTTTTGCCTTTTCAAGCAGATCAAGGTTGATCTCT
Source organism: Desulfocapsaceae bacterium (assembly GCA_029934775.1). GTDB lineage: Bacteria > Desulfobacterota > Desulfobulbia > Desulfobulbales > Desulfocapsaceae > Desulfomarina. The sequence continues at coordinate 814 of JAOZLO010000165.1, read as the reverse complement.
TTCGCCCCGGTACGTGCGGCCATCAAGGCAGCTTCATTGACAAGGTTTTCAAGATCTGCTCCGGAGAATCCCGGGGTCCCCCTGGCGAGAACATCCAGGTCTACCTTGGAGGACATCTTGGTCTTTTTGGCATATATCTCGAGTATTTTCTTTCTTCCACCAACATCGGGGACAGGCACAACAACCTGGCGGTCAAAACGTCCCGGTCGAAGCAGGGCTGGATCAAGGACATCCGGTCTATTGGTTGCCGCTACGATAATGACTCCATCATTGGTTTCAAAACCATCCATCTCAACAAGAAGTTGGTTCAGGGTCTGCTCTCTCTCGTCATGTCCACCACCAAGACCGGCACCACGATGACGCCCGACCGCATCTATTTCATCAATAAAAATAATACAGGGGGCACTCTTTTTCCCCTGAGCAAACATATCGCGGACACGGGAGGCACCAACACCAACAAACATTTCAACAAAGTCTGATCCGGAAATACTGAAAAATGGGACATCTGCTTCTCCGGCAATGGCCTTTGCCAGTAGAGTTTTTCCTGTTCCAGGGGCACCAGCGAGAAGAACTCCTGTAGGAATCCGACCTCCAAGTATAGTGAATTTACTGGGATCTTTCAGGAAATCTATAATCTCTTCAAGTTCTTCTTTTGCCTCATCGATACCTGCAACGTCAGCAAAAGTTACCTTATTATCACTTTGCTCCGTCAGTCGAGCCCTGTTTTTGCCAAAAGATAGAGCACCACCTTTTCCACCTCCCTGCATCTGGCGCATGAAAAAAATCCAGACACCGATGAGCAGCAACATAGGAA
>JAOZLO010000164.1 GCA_029934775.1 Desulfocapsaceae bacterium | reverse complement strand
TCCTGAGAATCTCGTAGTATTTTTGCTATTTTTACTATTCGATTTGTATCAGTTTATGCGAGGAACTCGCATGATACAAATTGGATTGGAAAAATAGTCTAAAAATCAAGGAATTCACAGTTAAAGCGGACTGGAGCAGACCTTAAACCCGCTTTTCGACTAATGCAATTTTCTAACCGGACACTGCTGATTGAATATAAGCATCAACAAATTGCAAATCCATTGACAAACAATGCCTGCTGGTAGATATAATACTGGATGCGTCTTAGAATTATCATATTATTTTTGGCGGCATTTGCATTTTTGTCAGCTACTACCGGTGCATGGCTATACTACTATTCTTTTAAAAATGCTGCTTTCCAAAAATTGGAAAGAACGGCTCACACAAGGCTTGAACTGCTGAGAAGGCAATTATCATTCTATTTATCCGAGCATATTAAACCGGTAAAAACTCTTGCCGGAACAAGGGATCTTCAAAATGCTCTGGGAAATACCAGCCTGGATTCCATTTATCAGGCTAATCTCATTCTCGATAATTTTACGAGTTCCCTTGACATTAATGTCAGTTACCTAATGGGGATTGACGGGGTGACGATCTGTTCAAGCAACCGGAATGATCGTGACAGTTTTGTAGAAAAGGATTTTTCATTCAGGCCATATTTTCAAAAAGCAATATCCGGACAACCTTCAACATATCTGGCCTTAGGAACCACTTCCGGTAAAAGGGGTGTTTATTACAGCCATCCTGTATATGACAGTTCAAAAGAAAAGATTATCGGTGTTGCTGTAATCAAAGCCTCCATTGAGCATGTAGAGGAAACATTATTCTTTTCATCTGAAAACCCGTTATTCTTTATTGATCCCAATGGAGTCATCTTTATTTCCAATAAAGAAAATTATAGATTTATGCTCTTATGGGAGCTTTCGCAGAATGCCCTATGGGATATCGCAAATTCTAAACAATTCGGCAACGGTCCCTGGCAGTGGTCCGGCTTTTCAATGGCTCAAGACCAGAATGTTTTTGACAGACAGAACATAAAATATCTGTTTTCATCAATGGATCTTGATAATTATCCGGGCTGGAAAATCATTTATTTAAGGGAGCATAAGGCCATTGAACGTCAGGTAGCGGCCCCCTATGTCCAGATCGTCGGACCTGTAGTTTTAAGCGTTTCCCTGCTGACGGGTATTCTGGTTCTTATCCTCTACCAGCTCGCTGCCCGGGAAATCGTTAAACGAAAAACTACAGAAAAAGAACTTCGACTCAGTGAAGAACGCTACCGGCGCATTTACCACAAAACCCCGGTCATGCTTCATTCTATTGATATCTCCGGTAATATTGTTCGGGTGTCGGATCACTGGTTGGATGTGATGGGATATGATCGCAAAGAGGTGATTGGTAAACCTTTAACCGGTTTTTTTTCGCCTGAGTCTCGAGAGTATGCAGAAACTGAAATTTTCCCAATATTTTTCAGGACCGGGTTTTGTAAAGACATTCCCTATATTTTTATAAAAAAAGACGGAGGAAGAATTGACACTCTGCTTTCTTCCTATGGTGTGCGAAATGATCAGGGGGATGTGATACGATCTCTTGCGGTCAGTGTTGACGTCACAGAGAAAAACCGGAATCAGAAAGCCCTTCAACATGCTAAAGAGAAATTGAGCCGATATTCCATGGATCTTGAAAAGCGGGTAAACCAACGAACAGAACAACTTCAGAGTGCCCAGGAAAGCCTGAAAGACCTTTCTAAAAATATCATTGCCTCCCAGGAACGTGAAAAAGCATCGGTTGCACGAGAACTTCATGACCACCTGGGTCAGGTCCTTACTGCTATGCGAATTGATGCAGTATGGATTGAAAAATATCTTAACACTGTTGATACGAATGCCGGCATCAGAGCTGCAAAAATGTGCTCCCTTATCGATGATACCATTGTTGATGTCAGGGATATGGCGTTCAGGCTTCGGCCAAGAGTTTTAGATGATCTGGGGCTTGTAGATGCCCTGGAATCCCTGCTGTCTGATTTTGAAAAACGGTCGAATGTGTCATGTGTATTTAAACATGACGATATCCCCAAAATAAATGATACCCTTGCCACAGCCATTTATCGGATAGGACAGGAGGCAGTCACTAATTCTCTGCGTCATTCCAGCGCCACCACCATTATTGTAGAATTATCCATGAAAAATAATAATTTGATTCTTGTGGTGCAAGACAATGGTAGCGGTTTTTCCGTGGATAAAGTAACCAATATTCCCAGACTGGGGCTTGAAGGTATGAAGGAAAGGGCTATTCTGGCAGGAGGTCGGTTGGATATTCTCTCAAAACCCGGCAAAGGCACCCGGATCTGTTGCACCATTAAATTAAGAGAGGGAGACAATGATTAAAGCACTATTGGCTGATGACCACAGTATTGTCAGAGAGGGTTTAAGAAGAGTGCTTGAAGACAGTGGAGAAATCAAAGTTATTGCCGAAGCATCTGATGGCAGGACGGCCTTTGATGAAGCCATGAATAAAAAACCCGATGTTGCGGTAATTGATATTTCCATGCCCGGCATGGATGGTCTGGAAGTGGTTGCCCGCATGAAAAGTTCCTGCCCGGATGTTCCTGTACTCATCCTGACCATGCATGAGGAAGAGCAATATGTTATCAGGGCGATTGAAGCGGGGGCTATGGGATATGTGACCAAACAGTCTGCGCCGGAACAGTTGGTGGAGGCCGTGAAGAAAATTCATTCGGGCAGACGATATTTAACGGAAAAAGCAAGCGAAGCCCTGGCATTAAGGGTAATCATGGGCAACAAATCCCTGTCTTTGACCGAATCCCTCTCCATGAGGGAGTTGCAGGTGTTGCGAAAACTCGCCATGGGCGGCACCAACAGGGAAATTGCCGAAAACTACAATATCAGCATCAAAACCGTTGATACCTACCGGGCCAGGATCCTGCAAAAACTTAACCTGAGAAACAATGCCGAGCTGTCCAGATTTGCTTTCCAGAACAAACTGGTTGAATGGTAATCAGGGACTAATATTAAGCAGCCTTTTTTGTAAAAATTCCTTTTATACTGCCTATCCAGATACCACTGAGAAACCATGAATAGGCCCAGGTTCCGATAATAATAAAAATAAATGCCTTAATTATATCTGTTGAGCTGCCATTCAGGGAAAATCCAGGCACATAACCAAAGAGCAAGGGGCCCAGATATAAAAACTTGGCAAATTTAAAGGCTGAAAATGCCGTTTTCCACATATTGGCCTTGGCAATGGTTGCGCCGGCAAAGGCGGCGATGCAGACAGGCGGGGTAATATTTGAATCCTGGGAAAGCCAGTATACTATCATATGGGCTGCGAGTTCATTGACTCCAAGGTGGGTCAGGGCAGGCACAGCAACAACTGCTGTAATGAGATAGGCAGCCGTCACCGGTACTCCCATACCGAGAACCAGCGATGCCAGCGCAATCAGTGCAATAGTCAATAACAGAGAACCACCTGCCAGTTCAATCACGATGTCAGCAAATGTCAAGACCAGGCCTGAAAAGGTCAATACACCGATAATGATACCAATGATGCCGACAACTGCACCAATTTTCAAGCTGTTGATAGTCCCCTCTCTTGATGCTTCAACAAACCGTTTCGGACCAATCCGGGTATCTACTCTGACCCAGGAAATTACAATACAGGACGAAAGACCTAAAATTGCCGAATACGCAGGAGAATATCCTAAAAGCATAAAAATAGTAATAATAACCAGGGGAAGAATATAAAACCATTGTGTTTTAAAAATATGGGAGGCGGAAAACTCGGATTTTTCTCCGACGATATTGTACTTTTTGGCCTCATAATGCACCATAACGAACACAGAGAAAAAATACATGACAGCCGGAAAAATTGCCACCAGCATGATTTGTGAATATGGCAGGCCGGTAAGCTCTGCCATGATAAATCCGCCGGCGCCCATAATCGGCGGCATGAACATCCCGCCGATGGAAGCAGCCGGTTCAATAGCACCAGCCACATGGGGTTTAAATCCTGCTTTTTTCATCATTGGGATGGTAAACATCCCGGTTGAGACTGTATTAGCAATAGCGGATCCGGAGATTGAGCCAAAAAGTCCTGAAGCAATCACAGAAACTTTTGCAGGACCACCGATCTTATGCCCCACAGCTGCAAGGGGCCAATCAATAAAAAACTTCTGGGCGCCGCATTTTTCCAGAAATGCTCCAAAAAGGACAAACAGGATTACATAGGTGGCCAGTACATTGGCCATGATCCCGAACACCCCGTCACTTTTATAAAAAATGGAAACACATAGTTCTGTAAACGGTGCTCCGGCATGGGAAACCAGATCCGGCGCGAGATATCCATATACACCATAAGCCAGCATGGCCACGCCTAAAAAGACAAAAACATTGCCTACTACCCGTCGGGCCAGTTCAATGCCGATCAGTACTCCAATAATGGCAAAAATCATATCCGTCTGTGTCTCTGCACCGGTACGGTAATTAATTGCCTCAAAATTAAAAATCCAGTAGCCGATGGAGATCAGGGAAAGCAGGATTAATATATAATCCACAACTCTCATGATTTTAGATTTGGATTTGTAAATCAGGAAAACAAGCACATAGGTGATGATGATATACACTCCCCGGTGATATTGTGTGGCCATAGGTTGTATTACAGCGGCCCATGAGTAAAATACCACCAAAATCACAGAACAGATATCAAACACAATTTTTTCAAATTTATTTAGATTCTCAAACACGGCTAGCCTTCCTGTCTTTAAAATCTTTTTTATAAATTTCTTTACTTACAATAGACAATTTGGTGAAAAATCCGATAAATCGTCATTCCCGCGCAGGCGGGAGATAAGCGCAGACTTCGATCCAGAAGGTATTGAAATAACAAAATTCCCGCCTATGCGGGAACGACGGGGTAACGAAGAATTCGTGTTTTTACGACGCCATCACAATTAAGATACAGGTAGATAATATTTCTACCTGTATCTTAGACTGTTATGCTTGTTAACAAAGGGACTCTTTTACAGGAGACCCTTTTCCTTCCAGAATTTTTCTGCACCAGGGTGGAATGGTGTTACCACGCCCTGTGCACCTGTTTTAACCGACATGTTTTTAAAGGTCTTTTTCTGCGCTTTCATATGAGCTAATCCTTCATCTGTGTAGAGCAAAGACAGCATTTCATATACAACATCTGCAGATACTTTTGAATTTGCTACCCAGAGGGCGGAATCCTGAAAAGAAGGTGAGTCATAATCTACCCCTTTGTAGGTATTTGCCGGTACAGTAAGTTTGGAAAAATAAGGATATTTCTCATAGAATCCACTGGCAGTTGCATCGGCATCGAGATTCACCAGGGCAATATCATTGGTCTGTGCAGCCATGATTACCGCACCGCTCGGGAAAGCAGTGAACAGCCAGAATGCATCCAGCTGGTTGTTACCAAAGGCCTGGGCTGCGTCATTATATCCCATGGCATTTCTTTCAATTTTATCCCAGACTCCCATATGGGTAAAAAACAGTTCACAGTTGGCAAATGCACCGGAACCGGCATTTCCAACTCCTACTTTTTTGCCAACCAGATCTTTTACACTATTGATCCCAGAGCCTTTTCGAGTGACAAGCTGCCCGGGTGCACCGTAGAGCCATGCAACAGCCAGGACATCTTCATATTTTTTGGTATCATTTTTCATCAGACCATTTCGACCCAGATATACATGGCCTGAATAAACGACACTCATCTGCTGCTTGCCGGAATTTGTTTTTCTCAAGTTTTCAACGGAACCGGCCGAAGATTGAGCCTGAACCTTAAACCCAGCAGCCGCTTTCATTGGTTTATATACCTGAATTCCATTGGCTACAACCTGGAAAGTCCCACCTGCCGGGCCACCACCAAAAACTACTCTGTCTTTGGCAAATGCCGGCAGACAAAATGCCATTGACACCAAAACAATAAATGTAACTCCTAAAGGGGTTAATAAATGCCTGCTTTTCATACCATCCTCCTGTTAATTGGTTAAAAAAAATAATACGTCTGTGTACAATATGCAATTTACCAATTGATCTATGTCAGATCAATTGGAGGATTTCTGATTATGGCGTAAGAAATTTTCTTACAAACCCACATTCAAAAGTTTTATATTGACCCGGAAAAAATTGCCTGGGGTCAATGATCGACCCTAATCATCTTATTTCAATTCCGCCAGCTGCTACTGCCACTTTTACTTCATTGATATCCACCTCTTTTCTGTGAAAGATACCCGCTGCAAGGGCTGCTTCAGCATCTGTTTCTTTAAACACCTCTACAAAATGTGCAGGACTGCCGGCTCCACTTGAAGCTATCACGGGAATAGAAACTGCTCCTTTTACCATTTTGATGAGTTCAAGATCAAAGCCGCTGTTGGTGCCGTCTCTGTCTATGCAGTTCAATAAAATCTCGCCGCAACCAAGTTCCTCACAGACAGTTGCCA
>JAOZLO010000163.1 GCA_029934775.1 Desulfocapsaceae bacterium | reverse complement strand
AATGAATATACGGAGAGACATGTCGGAACCATTTTAAAAAATTGTCATTGTAGTTATTCACTAATAGCTCGGCTCCTCTTCTTTATCTGGCCCTTATTTTTCAATTAATTTAAAGGTATATGAATTTTCATTTTTAGACAGGATTTACAGGATGTTCAGGATAATAACAGAAAAAAATCCTGTAAATCTTGTCTAATTAGTTCCACCGCAGGTGCTATGTTCAGTTAACTTTGCATCAGGTGTGTGTGGGCGGATCATATTGAAATCGGCAAAAACTGAATAAAGTGCAGGTACGACCAGAAGTACAAGCACTGTAGTGGCAAGGAGGCCAAAGACAATTGAACATGCAAGGGGAATGAGAATCTGGGCCTGCATGGATTTTTCTGCAAGCAGCGGCAATAATCCCATTATGGTGGTCATGGAGGTCAGCAGTACAGCCCTGAATCTATCACGACTCGCCAGCATGGCTGCTTTTTCAGCGGAGACTCCCCTGTTCATATGGTTTCGGATAAAGGTCACAAGAAGTATCGAATCATTGACAACAATACCGGCCAGAGAGACAAAGCCCATAATACTGGGCATAGAGAGATTAAGGCCCAGCAGTACATGGCCCCAGATTACACCAATCAGGGAAAAGGGGATTATTGCCATGACCACCAGTGGCTCCAGGTAGCTTCTAAACTGGAGACTGAGAAGGATAAAGACACCGAATACGCCTATGGCAAAGGCTTTCACCATACCCTGCATAGAACTTTTGGTCTCTTTTTCCTGACCCTCCAGGAGTATTGAAATATCAGGGAAATCTTTAATAAGCTGCGGGAAGAAAAGTTTCTTTGTATGTGAAATGATTTCCGATGCATTGGCCTTTTCTGTGTCAATATCACCGGTGATGGTGACTGTCCGGAGGGAGTTAATCCTGTTGATTCTGGCAAATCCCCGTCCCTGCTCTATGGTTGCAACTGACTGCAGCGGCACTTTTGCGCCAGACGGACTGAGTACGTGAAAACGAGAGAGGTCCGATACATATTTCATATCTTCCTCTGCAATTTTTATCGTTATTTCATATGATTCTCCGTTATATTGGATCTCACTTGCGGTGGTGCCGTAAAATGCAGCCCGCAGCTGGCTGGCGATGGTGCGTGCGTCAAACCCAAGCGCCAGAGCACCTCTGGTCATTTTTATACGGAACTCAGGTTTGCCGGGTCGCAGGTCATCATCCAGGTCAAATACTCCGTCATAACCGCGCAGCCAGTCTATAAGTGCTCCAGAGGCCTGTTTTAATTTCACCAGGTCATTCCCCTGCAGTTGAAGTTCTATTGGCAGGCCGCCGGGCCCGATACTTGGTTCTTTGTAGGTTATATTGATGACGTCAGGGATCTCACCGATAGTTTCACGCCAGAGGCTGATGATGGTATCTATACTGGTGTTTCTCTCTTCTGCGCTGAGCAGATCCAGCGAAACTGTGGCTACGTGAGGACCTGATTCACCGGCATCCGCATTTGTGTTGAAAAGGATAGTATAGTTGTCTATGAGAGGACGCCCGGCAGGTTGTTTCGGTGTTTCTTCTTTGTTAATTGTGATGATGGCCGCAACAATCTTATTGACGACCTCTTCTGTCCTTTTAAGGGATGTACCCTGAGGGAGAAGGATTCTTGCCTGAACCACGTCACCCTCTGTCTCAGGGAAGGCCTTGATTTTAACGTAGCCTCCGCCGATCATTGACAGTGATGCTAAAAAGAGAAAAATGACACATCCCAGGAAAAGGTAGCGCCATTGTATAACCAGATCTACTGTCCGGCCAAGGATGTTCTCTTTTACCCACTCCAGTTTATTATTGAAACTATGACGGAATCGAGACTGTTTATCAGGTGAATAGTTTTTCAGTGAATGTGATAAATGGTTGGGGAGAATGGCAAAAGCCTCGATCAGGCTGACACTGAGGGTGAGGATAAGGACAACGGGGATTGCATAGAGTACCTTGCCGATATCTCCTTTCATACTGAGAGCAAGAGCACCAAAGATAAAAAGGGTAGTAAGGTAGGAAGCCCAGACGCCGCCTGCAACCTCAAATACTCCGTCAACTGTCGCATGCAGTGGTTTTTTCCCCTTCTCCAGATGAGCGGCTACATTTTCTGCGATAACGATAGCATCATCCATCAATATGCCGATAGCGATGAGTAAACCCACCATAGAGAGCATATTCAGGGAAAAATCTATCTGTTTCATAAAGAAAAAGGTTAGCAGGAAAGTGACCGGCAACCCCATGGCGACCCAGAATGAAATCCGGATATTAAAGAAAAGCCAGAGTGTGAAAAAAACCAGAACAAGACCCTGCAGTCCGTTGATAGTAAGCATGTTCAGCCTGTCTCTGACAACTTTTGAAATGTCCTGGGTGATGATCAGTTCCACTCCGGGAGGTGCCGCTTTTTTTTCATCCTCAACGAAACCTTTTATCTGATCCATTATAGCAATGGCATCTTCTGACTTGCTCTTATTTATCTGCAGCAGCCCTGCACGTTTTCCGTTCAGCAGGATGGAGTTTTCCCTATCCTTGAATCTGTCAGTGATGCGGGCAATATCTTTGAGTTTAATCTCATTTCCCATGCTGTTGGAGGCTACAATCAGCTCTCCAAGTTCATATACGGTTCTCCGTTCTTCTGTAAACCTGATCAGGTAATCGGTATCCTCCGTCTCGATGGCGCCGGACGGGGAATCTATAGATTGATTCTCAACAACTCGTTGAATGTCAGATACCGATAGGCCAAACCGCATGATATTGTAAAACGGTATCTCAACCAGCAGCTGATGCTCTGAAAAACCGAGTATGTCAACCTGGGATACAAGGGACAGCTGCTTTATCTTTTTTTTAAGTTCTTCACAATAGAGCTTCAGGTGAGGTTCGCTCATGGGTCCTGTGACACCAATTGAAAGGACCTGATCTGTTTTATTAAGTCGTTTGACAATAAGATCCTCGGTCTCATCGGGGAAATTTTGTATAGCCTCTACTTCTGTCTTGATATCATTGAGAAATTCGACAGGGTCTGCGCCGTCACGCATCTCCAGGGTAACCTTTGCCATGCCTTCTGACGCTTCGGAGGTGACTTTGACAAGATTTGTGACACCCTCTACAGCCTCTTCAATACGCTCGCAGACCGCGGATTCAACATCTTCTGCAGTTGCTCCGGGGTATGCTGCCGTTATCTGGATTTCAGTGGATGCGAAGTCAGGAAAAGTTTCCCTGCGGATTTCTCCAACTGTCATAAGGCCGAGAAGAACAAAGAGAAGCATCATTAAATTCGCGGCGGTGGGGTGGGCTGCAAGAACGGCAAGCCATGTTTTCATGCCATTCATCGAGGCGTCACCTGTGGAATAGAAATTATTTTTTTCATATCAGCCTCCTTGGATGTTGGGGTTACATTTGATTTTTGCTGGAAGCATCAATTTTAGCCATGAGCCCTTCATTGATCACCGGAGTCAGAAGCATTCCCTCAATAGCAGGGACAAGATCTGTGGTAATGACTTCATCTCCACTACTGAGTCCTTCACCTATAATTGCCATATCCTTCATTACCATTTCAACCGTAACAGCTTGTTTTTTTAGCCGTCTGTTTTTGTCAACCAGATAAACATGCCCATTATGGATGGTATGGACAGGAATGACAAAGCGATTTTTTCTGGGGCTGCCCTGCAGATCAACTTCACAGTACATGTTGGGCATCAGGGGTGGTCTTTCGGATGGTTTGATTTTGTCAAATGGATTTTGGATAGCCACATATACGGTCATTGCCCCTGTCTCCAGGTCGATTGACTCACCGGTTCTCATGAACTGTGCATCCCAGGTTGCCTCTTTGCTGAAGAGTGGTAATCGTACAGTAGCAGAGATACCGATAACCCGTCTGATATCATCCATACTGAATTCACCCGCTAGAAGAGTTCTGTCAGCTGGAGACACAGTCAGCAGATTGACAAATTCACTGGGTGATAACTGGACTGGGATTTCAACTGCAGAGATGTTAATTGCCTTTAAGAGTGTTGTGCCGGCTGAGGCATACTGATCGAGTTCCACATGCACTTCTGCTATTCGACAGTCGAACGGTGCCCGGATCACTGTTTTTTCAATGTCAAGCTGAAGTTCACTGAGGCTTGATACACCTGAGTCTTTCTGTGCAGTCAGTGCTTTTTCCTGAGATGGAAGGAGGCGCAGTCTGTTCTCAAGGTTTTTGATGGATGTTTCCTGGGCAAGAAGTAATTTTTCTTCCATGTCCATTTCGGAGGCGGAGAGGTATCCTTTTTTGAAAAGATCCTGGTTTCTTACAAATTCCTGTTTTGAGAGATTAAAGGCCTGTCTTTCAATGTCCAGTAATCTTTCAGTATTGGCTTTTTCCTGCTGGAGCTCTACGAGTTGCGCATCTATACTCATCACATTTGCTCGGCCACGACTTGCTGCAAGGCCATAGGACTGGGGATCGATTTTTATCAGGAGATCTCCTTTGGCAACAAAAGTTCCTTTTTTAAGCTCCGGGTGAATTTCTATGATTTTACCGCTGACCTCCGGGATTGCCTCCCATGTTTCAGTAGGTTCCACATATCCGTAACCAGTCACTCGAGGGATCACGGTGGTTTTCTCTACCCGTACTATACTGACTGTACGTATTCGTTCAGATATTTCCGGTCGCTTTGGTCCTTTTCTGTTACTCACCATAGTGTAGAGGAGGAAGAGTCCACAGAGCAGTGGTATAATAAAAAGGAATCGTTTGCGATTTGTCATAACATCACCTTCTCATTTTGTTTAGTACCTTACTCCCTGATTCCTGTCACAAAAACAAGAAACAGAGGAATGTATTTTGAAATTATGCGGTTACAGATATCGCCAGATAGCGAACCCAGAGAGACCTTCGAGGTACTTATACCCCCTTGTGGGGTGTGTACAAACAGGTAATTACTTCAGAGCGTAGTTGTTTTTTCGTAAGTGTCAATATGAAAAGTGTATAGTGATATTGCCTGAGAAAAATTGTGGAGAATAGATGCCAATGAATTTTGAAATAATTGATACTCACTGTCATATGGATATGACCGAGCTCCGATCTGATTTTGATGGTGTTCTTGATCGCAGCATGCGTGCAGGGATAACTGACTTTGTCATTCCAGGCTATGTTCGCTCAGGATGGGATCGTATTCTTGAGATCTGTATTCAGAAACCGTATCTGCATCCCTGCCTTGGCCTCCATCCTGCATATCTTGATAAGCACAGAGATGAAGATATTGAAGAACTCAGAGAGCTGTCTAGCCGGGAATTGGTGGCTATTGGAGAAATTGGGCTTGATTTTCAAAAGGGGAGAAAGTGTGAGAGAGAGCAGCAGGAGCTCTTTGAACAGCAACTTTTCATTGCTGAAGAATCGAGACTGCCGGTGTTGCTGCATGTTCGCAAGGGGCATGATCAGGTTCTTGCCACTCTCAGGCGTAAACGTTTTAATAATGGTGGAATTGTGCACGGTTTTAACGGCAGCAGGCAGCAGGCCGACCATTATGTAAAGCTGGGGTTTAAACTGGGTTATGGGGGAACATTGACCTATGATCGGGCCAGGCGGATAAGAAAGCTTGCAGCGGAGTTGCCGCTTACCAGTATTGTCCTTGAGACTGATGCACCGGATATGTCCCTTGCCGGTCGCAGGGGAGAAATCAACAGTCCTGAATATCTTCCTGAAATTCTCGACACTTTGGTCTCACTTCGTCCTGAGACAAAGGAAGAAATAGCCGCTCAGACCACTACGAATGCAAGGCTGATTCTCGGGCTGGATTGTGCCAGAGAGATTTGATTAAATATAGTTGGCGGTGTCGTGAAAAAGTTTGAAGTGCGGGGCGGCCTGCAGGTCCCCCGCACTTGAGTTTTGAGTTATATCTTTCTGATAGTTGTTTTTATATATTTCATTGGTGGAGTTGCGGTCCACTTACAGGTTGTGTTTGGTGGTAATAGAATATTGGTGTTGAACCCTGTAAACTGTGGGTATTTGGGATCCCCTTCTAAACCATATTTATGGCCGAAACCGCCGGCAGCTGCCAGGACTCCCTGACGGATGCCCCAGGTTACTTTGGCAACACCCTCAATTGAATCCCAGGGTGACGACACCTTCACAGCATCACCATCAGCTATACCGAGAGATTTAGCATCTACATAATTGATCCATATCGGGTTACTTCCATAAGCCTTCATCAGGGAGACATTCCAGTAGGTAGAGGTATGTTCATGTGCCAGCACACGGAAATAACCAAGAATCATGGGATGATCCTCATCCGGTTTGAGTTCTGGCCAATCCTCCCAGGGATCCTTGTAATCGGGCAGCCCGTCCACCTTATTCTCTTCAGCCAGAGGATTCAGGAAGTTGTATTTCCCGGTTTTGGTATTTCCTGATGACCCGTAACCGGCAGGCGGATTCATGGAACCCCATTTCTTGTATTTAAAGAATTCATGCTTGTCGGTGATATAGTAACCGACCTTACGGAGCTCTTCCAGATTGACAGCCTGGTTGC
>JAOZLO010000009.1:18033-19438 GCA_029934775.1 Desulfocapsaceae bacterium | reverse complement strand
ACTTTTCCAACCAACAACTGTGACCTCTGTACTCTTGCACCTCACCTTTCAGAGAGTGGACGCCAGGAATATATTGAATTAATGACGTTGACAACTGTACAGAGTATTACCGGCGAAAAGGGTAATTTCACTGTTTCAGTAACAACGGCTCCCAGGTATATAAATGAAGACAAATGTACTGCCTGTGGCGCGTGTTATGAACAGTTCCCTGAATGTGTACGCTTCACTCCCGGACTTGACCACAGAGCACCGACCTGTATGCGATATCCCCAGGCTATTCCCCAGGCTTATTCCATCGACCTCGATAAATGCAGTGATGTTGAGGCTCTGGTCAAATGCTGCCCTGCCGGTGCGATTAATCCGGACGATATGGTTATACATCGAGAAATTAAGTGTGGTTCTATTGTCCTCTCCCCGGGAGCGGACTTGTTTGACCCAAGTAAACTTGATTACCTGGGATACTCCACTTTACCTGATGTTATAACAAGCCTCGAATATGAACGTATTCTTTCCGCTTCCGGTCCGACCGAGGGAAAACTTCTGAGACCGTCCGACGGAATGCAGCCAAAAAAAGTTGCCTGGATTCAATGTATTGGCTCAAGGGGCATCCAGAAAGGAGCTGGAGCATATTGTTCTAATGCCTGCTGCATGTTTGCTCTCAAGGAAGCTATTGTCACCAAAGAACGTTTCCAGGAAGATATAGAAACTACTATTTTCTATATGGACATGAGAACCTTTGGCAAGGATTATGAACTCTACCTCAAGAGAGCAAAAGAGAATTACGGCGTTCGCTTCCGGCGAAGCCGTCCCCACTCCATACTCCAACAGATTGGATCTGATGCTCTGACTGTTACCTACACGAATGACGACAGTACTGAACAGCATATTGAAGATTTTGATATGGTGGTTCTCTCAACGGGTTTTAAAACTTCTGAGCAAAGTAGACAACTCGCACTGAATGCCGGGATTGAGCTCAATGACAGCCATTTCCCGATTACCGAGGGTTTTAATCCTGTAGCAACTACAAAAGCGGGTATCTATGTCGCAGGTACCTTTGAAAGCCCTAAGGATATCCCTGACACGATGGTTCAGGCTAGTGCTGCTGCATGTATGGCCGGTGCCGACTTACCTGCAGTTAAAAAGATAGAAGATGACAACGACGATAACTCCTCCATGGAAAGAGACATTACCGGTGAAGATCCAAAAGTGGGTGTGTTCATCTGTGACTGTGGTGACAATATTGGCGGAGTTATAGACGTAGAAGCGCTGGTCAAACGTATGCAAAAACTCGATAATATTGCCATCGCAAGGGCAGAAGGTCATGGTTGCAGCCGTGTGTCGATGGAACATATTCAAAAAACTATCGAAGAAGAGAAGCTCAACAGAGTAGTCATCGCAGCTTGTT
>JAOZLO010000009.1:0-18023 GCA_029934775.1 Desulfocapsaceae bacterium | reverse complement strand
TTATCCGAAAGGCCGGACTCAATAAATATCTTGTTGAGATTGCCAATATAAGAGACCAGGCAACATGGGTTCATTCAAATCAGCCTGAAAACGCCACCAGGAAGGCATATGATCTTATTAAAATGGCCGTGGCATCAGTGATAAAAGCACAGCCACTGGTTGACCAGACTCTGCCTATCAATAAGAACATTCTTGTCGTTGGTGGTGGCATAAGTGGAATGACATCTGCTTTACGCCTCGCCGATCAAGGTTTCCAGGTCTATCTGGCCGAAAAATCCAATGAACTCGGTGGAGTTGCAAAAAATATATTCAAAACCCTGGAAGGTGACGATGTCCAGCCTTTTATTGCCGGGCTAATCAGCCAAGTGAAAGAGCATGAATATATTCAGGTAATTACAGGAGCAATTATTGTCGATCACTCCGGTATGCCGGGAATGTTTAAAACCGGGATGCAGATTGGACCACAGATGTTCTACAGGCAGATAAATCACGGTGTCACTGTTCTGGCAACAGGGGCTATCCCCAATCCAACTAAGGAATATGCTCTTGAGTCCTGCAAGGCAGTCAGGACCCAGCTGGAAACCCATAAGGTTATAGCCAAAACTCCGGATACTGTTAAAGAGTGGGATAATATCGTTATGATTCAGTGTGTCGGCTCAAGAACTGCTGACAATCCCAACTGCTCCAGAATCTGCTGTCAGACAGCGATTAAAAACGCACTGGCTATCCTGGAAATTAATCCCAAGGCTCGTATCTTTGTTCTCTATAGAGATATGAGAACCTATGGTTTCCAGGAAGAATATTACCAGAAAGCCCGTGAGAAAGGCGTTATTTTCGTTAAATATAGCCAAGACACCCCACCGACAGTTAAACCGGAAGGAGAGCAGGTTGAGGTGACCTTCACTGATGCAATACTCGGTCAAAAGATTACTGTTACCGCCGATAGCCTCTGTTTGAGTACAGGTCTTATTGCAGACAACGACTCATCAGAGGAACTGGCAATGATCTTCAAACTCCCACGCACTGCTGATGGCTACTTTCTTGAAGACCATGTCAAGCTGCGTCCCGTGGACCTGCCTGTCCCAGGTTTCTTTGTTGCCGGGACCGCTCATTCACCAAAATTGATAAAAGAGAGTATATCCCAGGCAAATGCCGTGGCGGCCAGAGCACAGACTATGCTCGCCAGAGATTCTATCAACCTTGGAGCTGCTGCTGCCAGAGTAGATAGTAAACTCTGTGCTTCCTGCCTCATTTGCGTCAGGACCTGCCCATTTGATGTTCCATTTATAAATGCTGATGGCTACTCGGAAATTGACCCTGCCAAGTGTCATGGATGTGGAATGTGTGTGTCCGAGTGTCCGGCTAAGGCGATACAGCTGATGCAGTTTGAAGATGATAAAATTCTGGCACAATTGGAAGAAATATTTGAAAAGGTAAATGCATAATGGAAAATTTTGAACCCGTAATAATAGCCTTTTGTTGCCACTACTGTGCATATACAGCCGCAGACATGGCAGGGAGCCAACGGCTCCCATATCCTGCCAATGTCAAAATCATTCGAATACCATGCTCTGGTAAAGTGGATGCTTTACATATCATTAAGGCATTTGAGAACGGTGCAGATGGGGTTTATGTCGCTGGATGTCTGGAGGGAGACTGCCACTTTAAAAACGGTAACGAAAAAGCAGCCCGCAGGATTACTTATGTCAGGAATTACCTGGAAGAAATTGGAATCGAAAGTGAAAGGCTTATGATGGTAACAATGTCAGCCGGGATGGGGTACCGTTTTGCACAGACAGCAACAGAGATAACCGAGAAAATTCGCAAGCTGGGTCCCAGCCCGATAAAAATTGCCATAGCTCAATAAACAGATAACATCCTGACGGTAAAAATATGAAAGGAGAATGAACCACAATGATTACTGCTGAACGAAAGCCCTTAGACGAACTCATTGAATATGTCAAACCATTCAAGCGTATTCTCCTGCTCGGTTGTAACGAGTGTGTGACAGTCTGCGCTGCCGGTGGACGAAAAGAGGTCGGGCTTCTCGCCTCCGGCCTTCAAATGGCCCTCCTGAAAAGTGGCAGCAACATAGAAATTCAACAACATACGCTGGAACGACAATGTGATCCTGAATATGTTGAGGAATTAGTTCCTATGATTGATGGCACTGAAGCAATTTTGTCCATGGCCTGTGGGTGTGGAGTACAGCAGCTTGCCATGCGTTTTAAGAATTTGCCTGTTTTTCCGGCACTTAACACCAAATTCATGGGAGCCTCAGAACGCCAGGGTGTATGGGCTGAAAGATGCCAGGGATGTGGTGACTGTGTACTTGGTATCACCGGTGGAATCTGCCCGATAGCGCGTTGTGCAAAACAGCTGATGAATGGTCCCTGCGGTGGTTCAACAACCGGGAAATGTGAGATTAGCGAAGATGTCGATTGTGTCTGGCAGTTGATATGGGACAGGCTCAAGTCGCTTGGCCAGGAAGATCGCTATGTAGATATCATGCCGGCAAAGGACTGGAGATCCGGTGGGGGTAGCGGTCCAAGAAAGATTATCAGAGAGGATTTGGCAGAATGAAAACTGAAAGCAGATTAGAAAAAATTTTAGCAGCCGGACATCTGGCAGTCACCTCTGAATGTGGTCCTCCGCGAGGAGCTCTTCCTGATGAGGTGAGGAAGAAGTCAAACTACCTGAAAGGTATTGTAGATGCGATAAACGTCACGGACAATCAAACCGCTATGGTACGCATGTCCAGTCTTGCCGCCTCTGCTATTATCAAACAGGAAAATTTAAATCCAGTACTGCAGGTCGTATCCCGTGACCGAAACAGGCTGGCTATACAGGCCGACATCATAGGGGCTTATGGTCTTGGTATTGATACCATGCTCTGTTTGTCTGGAGATCACACCAAATTTGGTGATCATCCCATGGCTATGAATGTCCACGATATAGATTCTATCCAGATGATACAGATGGTCCGGGATATGCGTGATAAAGAGATATTCCAGGGCGGAGCAGTATTAAAGGGTGCACCTAAAATGTTTATTGGAGCTGCGGCCAACCCTTTTGCAGACCCTTTTGAACTGCGGGTACTTCGTCTTGAAAAGAAAATTAATGCCGGTGTTGATTTTATCCAGACCCAATGCATTTTTAATGTAGAAAAATTTGAAAGGTGGATGGAGGGAGTTCGCGCCCGAGGTCTGCACAAGAAATGTTATATCCTGGCTGGTGTCACCCCCTGTAAATCCCTTGGTGCAGCTCGCTATATGGCCAACAGAGTTCCTGGAATGGACGTACCCAAAGAAATAATCGAGCGCATGAGTTCTGTACCAAAAGAAAAACAGGCCGACGAGGGCGTCGATATCTGCATTGAAACTATCGAACGTCTCAAAAAGGTTGAAGGAGTTGCAGGTTTCCATATCATGGCAATTGAATGGGAAGAAAAAGTAGAAGAAATTTGCGAAAGAGCAGGACTTCTTCCCCGCCCTCAGGTATAAAAAAGTAGACATTTTAAATCCAATAAAGGAGTCTGTTGATTTAATAGGTTTTTCGTTCGAGATCGAACCATACGAAAAATTTTACCACAGGCATATACGTTGATATTCCGAAGATAAAATTTTTAGTGTAACAAAGAAATCTGGCGAAAAGACATTAAATAAATGGGCTCATAAAGGTAGAAGGAGGAAAGTGGAACATGAGCAACGGTCAACTTATTCTTGTGGTAGATGACGATACAGATCTCGTGGAAATGGTCTCCATGAAACTTGAAAGTGAAAAATTTCGAGTCGCTAAGGCTTATGATGGTGTCGAGGCTTTGGATAAAATCAAGGCTGAACGCCCTGCCTTGATCATCCTCGATGTGATGATGCCAAGGAAAGATGGTTATACCCTTTGTGATGAATTAAAAAATTCTGATGACTATAAAGACATTGTCGTGGTCCTGCTGACTGCAGTGACCGAAGCCATCTCTTCAACCAACTATACTCATGTGGGTGGAAAAACTACTTTGGCTGACGACTTCGTCACCAAACCTATTGATTTGGACAAACTCATGGAGATAGTCAAGGATAATCTCTAATAATCAGTAACCTTCCCCCTCTCTCAGGAGTTGGGCTTATAGTGCAATCTGGATTTTTTACTTTGATCTCCGGAGGAACCTATCGACCCGACTCTTTGTTAAGAGCAAAATACTCACCTCCGGTTTGAACGTAACCCAGCAGAGGGACAGGAAAAATGTTCGGTGAAAACTGTTTTGTCAAGGGAGAATTGTAAAATATCGATCGGTGGTATTAAATTCAGTGAGAAACTGACACATGTTTCTCTTGAAAAAAAAACAACCGATGACTCTTCTATCAATGAATTGCTTTATCTTCTTGCCCAAAAGAGGATAAATATACCATTTCTGTGTCATTCTTCCACAACGTATCCTAATCATCGTAGCTGTTTCTGTATCAACCATGAAAATTTTCCCCATGTGCAGAGTCTGCTGAATTTCACATCTTTTGCCAACTTGAACATAGAAATAATCCAATCTGTGGGTACAATCACCCTGTTTCCACATAAAAACAGCTTTCACTTGCTGGGTAAGATAATTCAAACCTTCACAAAATTTGATTTTTCCATATATTCAATGAGTAGTTCGATTTCAGCAATAGCTCTCAACACAGATTTTTTAAGCCTTGATATGGTTGCGGAAAAACTGCAGGAGGTAACCTCCCTCCCCAAAAATCATGCACCATTTCGTCAAGAGTTCTGTCTGAAAGAGCTGCAACAATGAAAATTCATTCTATGGAGCACCTTTTTTGGAAACTATTGCAGTATACTGGGAATCCAAGATTAAAGTATACAGTATCACTCATGTAACTGATCTGTCTATGGCCCGCTTCGTTTTTCCCTTTAACGCCACTGAGGAGTTATGCAAAACGCTCATGGCTCTGGAAGATACTGTCCAGCGCTTTGAACTGGTGACTCAGGATTACATCGACTCCTCTCTCTCTCAAATGAATCTCTTTTATAACCAGTCCAAGCAAAAAGAGGCAGAAACGACAATTAAAAGATGGGGTTATGAACTACAGGAAAAAGTCATTTTCATCCCATCTCTGGAGCTGGTTTACCTGCATGGACCCCATTTCCAGGATAGGTTCGGTATTGTCGATACCGCTTTTTCTGCCCTTGAAAATGGAGACATTGAAATCATTGCAGCCGGTTGTGCCGGGACCACAATTTATGTTGTGATACCCAGCAAACAAGCACTTCCGGCAACCCAGATCTTACGGGAAACATTTATTATTCCCACAACCTGACAGCTTCCTGGCCGGTTGTTTTCAGCTGAAACTGCACTCTTGAATCAACCCATTATCCAACCTTAAAAAACAAACACATATGACTAACAGTATTTCCTATGACTCTGATATGTTTGACTGGAGGATACGCGTTTTCGACTCACTCTCTTTTCCAACGCTCATCCTCAAACCGGACAGAACAATTGTAGCAGCCAATCTCAAATTCTTTGAGAGAACAGGCATCTCTGAAGACCAGGCAATTGGAAAAACCTGTGAACAGATTTTTTTTGGCAACAAAAAGTATGGGAACCTGCCCTGCTTGGGAAAAAATTGCACCCTTGAACGATGTGTGACAAGGAAAAGGGCACAATCTATAGTTTTAAAAGATATAGATAGTCACAACGATAAAATGTGGGAAGAACGAGTATTCTCACCAATTCTCAACGATAAGGGCGAGGTAAGCTATATTATTGAAAGCCTTCGTGATATCACAAAAGTCAAAACTCTCGAAAAAAAATACAGCGATATACGTCAACTCATAGACAAAGTCGTTCAAAGCTCAGTAAGCGGTATTCTGGCAGCCGATCGTAAAGGCGAAATTATCCTCATTAACGACGCAGCGGAAAAACTATATTGATAATCTGTTTAATATTCAAATAAAGTTAACATCGAAGATTTCTACCCTCCAGGTATTGCCCGCAAAATAATGAAGAACCTGCGAGATGGTAACTATGGGGAAGAAGGCAAACTACCAATAACAAAAGTTAATATTCTCACGAAAGAGAAACAGGAAATACCTGTAGAGATGACGGCGGCAATTATCTATGAAGAAGGTAATGAGACCGCAACTGCAGCCATTTTCAATGATCTTCGAGAGAAATACGCCGTGCAAAAAAAACTTGAAGATGCCGAAACACAGCTTTTTCAGTCAGAAAAGCTGGCTTCCCTAGGGAGGCTTGCAGCTGGGGTTGCCCATGAGATTAATAATCCATTAACCTCCATTCTTTTATACGGCAATCTCATGCATGAAAAACTGGAAGAAAACCACCCTTTAGAAGAAAATTTAAAATATATTCTTGAGGATGCTGTGCGATGCCAGGAAATTGTCAAGAATCTCCTGGCCTACAGTCGTCAAACTCGTCCCACCAGGGATATTTTTTATCTGAATGATATTGTCACCGAAAGCCTGCGCCTGATCCGCGACCAGAAACTGTTCATGAATGTTAAGGTCATAAAAGCACTGGATGATAACCGCATTCTTGTGAATGCAGACAAGAACCAACTCTGTCAGGTTCTTATCAATCTGATTATCAATGCCTTTGATGCTATGGAAAGTCGCGGTACACTTACCCTCAGAACATACCGCGAACCTGGAAGTGGTAAAGTACTGCTGGAAGTCTCTGACACAGGTGGCGGTATACCTCAGGAAAATATTCCAAAAATATTTGACCCCTTTTTTACCACCAAAGAACTCGGCAAAGGAACAGGGCTCGGGTTGAGTATGGCATATGGTATAATGAAGGAAAATCAGGGTAGAATATCAATAAAAAGCACAGGCCCGGACGGAACAACGATACGCCTCGAATTGCCTGAAGAAAAGTCTTCACACGAATTCCACTTCGATTCTATCGGCTGAAGTAGTGAGTGTCCAGCCAGAAATGAGATTTTTTCTTCTAATTCGAGGCGCAGGATAAATTTTACCACAACCATATATATGATATTCCGAGGATTAAATTTTTCCTGCAACGAAGAGTTAGGAGAAAAAGGCCGTTCCTGGACGGGCACTTGTTATTCTCGAACAGAAGAGACTCTGCGGATATTAAAAAACAGTGCTTTGTCACACGATTTTTCTTTACAAATATGGCTGTTAAACGTTAGAACTGTTAAGATATTTCAAAATTTCTTCCACAACATGGGAAACAGAACTGAGGGTATAAAGATTTAACTATGAATATCAATATACTGTTAGGTTTAGCTGGCACTATCTGTCTTATTGGATTGTTTTTTCGTTTATCAATCTGGTTTTCGCAGGAACTGCATCCACCCGCGAGTCCTGTAACTATTGGTCAAAGAATATTCGACTCAATGCAATCAGTGCTGAGAACTATTTTCAGCTCCAAAATATTGCTCATTGTAAAATCTCTTTTTGTCGATCTACTGTTTCAAAAACGGATTTTTGACAAAAGTTATCTTCGCTGGATCGCTCATTCCCTTATCTTTTTTGGATTTATCATGCTTCTACTCATGCATGCCATGGATTCGATAATTATGGATAGATTTTTCCTTGATTATCAATCCACTCTCAATCCTTATCTCTTTTTACGGAATCTATTCGGAGTCTTGGTTCTCGCAGGAGTGGCTGTCGCAGTCTTCAGAAGAGTTTCTCTACGGTCACAAAGACTGAAAACATATCCAAGTGACTGGGCAGCGCTCATTTTCATTGCAGTGATCATCCTTTCCGGCATGATGCTGGAAGGAGCAAAAATCTCCTCCTACACTACCTACCAGAACATGGTTGAAGAATATGGATCTTTTGATGAACAGGAAGCCGATGCTCTTGAGGCATTCTGGGTACAAAAGAACGGCCTGGTCTCTCCAGATTTTAAGAAACCTCAGCCGGAAGAACGTGTCGCTTACGGTATGGAAGTGAACGGTGACAGTTGTATGGAATGTCATGCTGCAAACAGTTCCGCCTTTGCCAGTTTTGCCGCAAAGAATGTAGCACAATCAATATCGGCAGCGGTTGGCGACAGTCAGGCTTTAACCATGTTCTGGTACCTGCACATTCTTGCATGTCTTTCTTTTCTTGCCTGGCTCCCGTTCAGTAAGATGTTCCACATAATAGCAGCCCCGATCAGCCTCATCATCAAGGGAATCTCAGGGGATAAGAGCGGTGAAACCGCAACTCTGCTGACCAACCAGATGATAGGGTTGTCCGCCTGTACCCACTGTGGATCCTGCTCCATCGAATGTTCGTCAAACATGTTTTTTGAATCTTTTCAAAATGATTTCATTCTACCATCTGAAAAAGTTCAATTTTTAAAGGAATATGCTGCAGGCAGGGTTACCGATAAAGCAGATCTTAAACGTTTGCAGCAGGGGCTTTACGTATGCACGAGTTGTGATCGGTGCACAGACATCTGCCCATCGGGAATCAACCTCAAAGAGATATTTGTTACAGCACGATACAGCCTGCTCGACAGAGGCATACCTGAAGTTTCAATGCTCAGCCATTTTTCTTTTCCCCTGGCTCTCGCACAGAGTTTTGCCGGAGATCATCTCAAAGCTCTTAAAACTGTAACAAACCTTTTCAGAAAAACTTTCAAACAGCTCTCCGAAATTACTCTGCCTATGACCTTGTCAAAGAGCAGGAACGAAAAGAACAGCAGTTTCAAAAGTTGTTTCTCCTGCCAGCGCTGCACAAATATCTGCCCGGTGGTCCGCAGTTTTGAAAATCCGGTCGAGTCCCTGGGCTTACTCCCCCATCAAATAATGTTCAGTCTGGGGCTGGGCAATACAGATCTTGCAATGGGTTCCAAAATGATCTGGAATTGTTCCACCTGTTACCTCTGTCAGGAACACTGCCCTAACGGGGTTGAATTGTGCGATATTTTTTATAGTTTAAAAAATGATGCCCTTAATAAAATCGAGGCAGGAGTTAGCTCATGAAATATGCTTTTTTTCAGGGTTGTAACATACCTATCCGCATAGAACAATACGCCAGCGCAACCCGGGCAGTTTTTAACAAATTTGACGTCCAGCTGCAGGTTATACCTGAATTTAACTGCTGTGGTTATCCTATTCGTAATGTTGATGAAAAGGCTTATATCCTGCCTTCGGTCAGGAATATGGCCATCGCCGAAAAAGAGGGCCTTGATCTGCTGGTTATCTGTAACTGCTGTTTTGCCAGCCTTCAAAAAGCCAGAAATGTGTTGAGTAACGACAGCCGACTGAAAGACGAACTCAATTCAATTTTAGCAAAAGAGGGGTTACAATACAAAGGCAAGGCAAGAGTTAAGCATTATTTAACTGTTCTGCATGATGATATCGGTACAGACAAAATAAAGAGCAAGCTTGTCAAAAAATTTAAAGACCTCAAGCTCTCTATAATCCATGGCTGTCACGTACTTCGCCCCCGAGAGATTACTCAATTTGACGACTCATTTGTTCCAGCCATAACAGAAAGCCTCATGGAGACAGCCGGAGTCACCAGCCTGGACTGGCAAGGAAAACTTGAATGCTGCGGGGCCGCACTAGCTGGGATTAATGATGAACTGTCCCAACGTCTGTTAAAAGAAAAAATTACAGGCGCTCTGAATGCCGGTGCAGAGTTCATCACTCCTATCTGCTCTTATTGCCATCTTCAATTTGATACAACCCAGAAGAATATTCCTCAAGCAGACAGGGATACAGAACTCCTCCCGGTTCTCCTGTATCCCCAACTGCTCGGCCTCTGCCTGGGAATCGATGAAACGGAGCTGGGAATTATACAAAACAGTACAATTGAAGCTGATGATATCGAGCGCCTTAAATCACTGCTGGGCCCTCCCGTTGAAGAGAAAAAAAAGCGGAGAAAAAAAGTAGCTGCTTAATATTTTTTTATTCCCTTTATTACCTCCAGATTACTCAACCACCTCGACTCACTACTGGGCGAGGTGGTTTTTTCTTTCCTATCTTTTAATAATGCTTATTTTTGTACGGGAGTTTATGCGATAGCCTCTAGTTATTCACTGAAGAAGAGAGATTCAGGGAGGTGTCATAGTTCAAAAAACAGTTCACTGGTAGTTAAAATACACATTTTAGAATGGATTTTAATCGGAGATATTTATGAGTAAAATAATTGCATTTGCAGGAAAAGGGGGTGTCGGTAAAACTACCGTCGCTTCTCTTGTCATTCGATATATAACCAATTCAGACAAAGGTTCTATTCTTGCGGTTGATGCAGATCCAAACAGTAACCTGGGAGAAACTATGGGACTCCAGGTGACCACCACAATAGGAGACATTCGTGAAACCTATATGAAAGATCCTCAGGGAATTCCTTCCGGGATGAACAAAATCAACTATATTGAAACCCTTGTGGAACAGGCAATTATTGAAAACAAGAAATTTGATCTCCTGGTAATGGGCCGCCAGGAAGGACAGGGATGCTACTGCATGGTCAATAATATTCTCAACAATTTCACTGAAAAACTCGGCGCACATTACAAATATATGGTCGTCGATAACGAAGCCGGTATGGAACATCTCAGCCGACGTACCAGTGGTAAAGTGGATATACTCTTTCTGGTAACCGACTATTCGCTCAGGGGGTTAAGGGCCCTTCGTCGAATTCATGATATGCTTGACAGGTTAAACCTTGACGTTAAAGAACTTGGTATTGTAGTCACTCGTGGTCCGGAAAAACTCAGTGAAACTTTTTTAAATGAGGTAAAAGAAATTGGGTTACCAATAGTTGGTGTCATTCCGGATGACCCATCCCTGCTTGAATTTGACATGGAAAGGAAATCACTTCTGGAACTTGCAGATTCTTCATCATCAGTCCTGGCTGTGCAGAAAATTATGGATACACATTGTCCTGCATAGACGATAAAAACTCCTCCTTTTGACCTAAATCAATGAGAGACAGTCTTTTAATGAGTAAGATCCCGATATAATTTTCCTTGCAACAGTAAGACAAATACTCAAAATGATAAAGTAAAAGGGAGCGTTTTCATGAAATGCCCGGGTCAGGATATGCAGTACTGGACTGAGAATGCCATATTTAATGTTGAATGCCCACAATGCCATAATTCTGTAGAATTCTACAAAGATGATACCAGTCGAAAATGTCCTCACTGTGGAAATCGATTTGTAAATCCTAAAATGGATTTCGGTTGTGCAGCATACTGTCAATTTGCCGAGCAATGCCTGGGAACTTTGCCTGAAGAGTTTCAGGGAGTACAGGATAATTTACTCAAAGATAAAGTAGCAGTAGAGATGAAACGGCACTACAAAACTGATTTTAAACGTATAAGTCGTGCCATGAAAATTGCCCGCCATGCTGAAAATATCGGAAAATCTGAAGGCGGCAACCTGGCTGCAATCCTCTGTGCAGCATATCTTCACGAAGTTGATAAACCTGCAGCTGAATCAATTTTAAAAAAGCTGTCTGCTGATCAAGAAATGATCAATGAGGTAATTGGAATCCTGGATTACTATTCCAAGTCAAAAACACCAACATCCATTGAATCAAAAATCGTCTATGATGCGATCCTCCTCCAGGAGCTTCAAGATACCGGAGACCTGAGTTCGAACCGCTTTTTCACCTCCACTGCCCATGGTATCAGTAAAAAATTTGTGAAATAATTTTCCACAAAATCCCCACCCCCTCAAGAGAGGGGGCTTCACCTCCAAATTAATTCACTTTCCCCGCTCCTTGAGTCCTTGTCTCTTATTCCAAATTATTATAGTATCAGACTATTCATATGTAACACTCTTTTTCCCTGTTAAAAACTAACCCAGGTAGATATGGCGTCTATACTTGTAGTTGATGATGAACGGAGTATGAGAGACTTCCTGAAAATTCTTCTGGAAAAAGAAGGGCATGAGGTTTCCACTGCGGAAAATGGTGAAGTTGCGCTCGCCCTGATACCTGATCACTCGTTCGATGTTGTTGTCAGTGACATCCGTATGCCGGGAATGAGTGGCATCGACCTTCTTGGCAAGATAAAAGAAGAGACACCTGACCTGTCAGTAATCATGATTACCGCATTTGCTTCTCCAGATGATGCTGTTCTCGCAATGAAAAATGGTGCTTTTGATTATATCAGTAAACCATTCAATGTTGATGAAATTAAATCGGTTGTCGAGTCTGCAACCAGTAAAAATAAAAAAATACTCAAAACAGATATATCGGCAAGTTCATTTCCAGAAATTATAGGGCAGAGTAGGGAAATGCTCAAAATTTTTGACATGATACGACGGATCGCACCAACTCCGGCGAATGTACTTATCTACGGTGAATCTGGAACAGGAAAAGAGCTCGTAGCAAGAGCTATCCATAAATACAGCAAGGTTGCAGCTGAGGCTTTCGTCCCTATTACCTGCAGTGCCATCCCTGAAGATTTAATGGAAAGTGAATTATTTGGCCATGTCAAAGGCTCCTTCACAGGTGCCATTCAAGATAAACCCGGGCTTTTTAATGAGGCGGATAAGGGCACCGCTTTTCTCGATGAGATAGGCGAACTTACCCCTATTATTCAAACTAAACTTTTAAGGGTACTGCAGGAACGAGAAATAAAACCAGTTGGCGGCACTCGCATTAAACAGATAACCATCCGGGTTATTGCAGCAACCAACAAAATACTTGAAGACGAGATTTTGGCAGGACGATTCAGGGAAGATCTCTTTTACCGGTTAGCAGTTGTTCCACTCCGGGTTCCTCCACTACGAGAAAGAAAAGGAGATGTCCCACTCCTTGTTAACCACTTCTTAAAGAAATATTCCCAAAGGCTTGGCAAAGAGATCCAGGAAATATCATCATACGCTCTTGGGGTGCTGATGAACTACGACTTTCCAGGAAATGTCCGTGAACTCGAAAATATAATAGAGCGCGGCGTTGCCCTTGAGAGCTCAAACATTATTCTGCCGGAAAGTCTTACTCTGAACGAACGTCATAAAGAGCAACAGATCTCTGAGATTACCGAACAAAATCGTGCTCTTTTTCAGGCTGCAGCAAACGAAGAAGAGTTATATGATCTTGGAATTGAACATGTTATCAGCAATCTGGAAAAACGACTCATAATGCATACTCTTGTAAAAACAAACAATTCAAAGATGCAGGCTGCGGAACTGCTGCAAATCAGCTTCCGTTCCCTCCGATATAAAGTAAAAAAATATGGCCTGAATTAAAACAGATGAACTTCAATTTATTCATTGAACACAAAAAAGATCTCAGTAATGTAAATCACACACTCAAAACTCAGCTTCTATGGATGCTGCTGCTGCGGATAATTCTCTATACCCTGTTACTGGGTATCAGCCTTGCCCTTAAAGGAAAACAATTCGACGTAATTCTCCCTCCCATAAATATTCTTATTCTACTTCTCCTGGTTATTTACCTTGTCACCATTTTTTCTGCCATAGTATTACCCGTGTTTTTTGGTAATCTGCGGAATTTTGTTTTTTTTCAACATCTGCTTGATACTTTCTTTGTTTCAGTCCTGGTCTTTTTTTCAGGTTCCTCCAATTCAATTTTCATTTCTGTCTATTTTTTTCCCATCATTTCCGGAGGACTCATTCTCGCAAAAAAAGGGGGCCTTGTAGCGGCAGCAGCAGCAGTTCTGCAATATGGATTTCTTCTGGCAATTGACATGTATGGGTTGTATCCGGCGTATATTCTGGACTATGTCTCTTTCAAACCGAGTTCCCCGGAGGTCATTTTAAACCATTTCGCTGTCCAGGGTTTAACATTCTTTTTAGCTGCAATACTCAGTGCAATTTTTGGAATCCGACTGAAAACTACTGAGGAAGCGCTCAGTGTCTCTATTAAAAAATTTGACCAGCTCTCAACACTTTACAAGCAGGTTTTTGACAACATAACCACTGGAATACTCACAATTAATACGGATAATATTATCACCTCAGCAAATAATGCTATTGAGACAATAACCGGTACTCCTCCTGCCAGCCTGTTAGGAAAAAACCTCTCCTCTCTTTTTTCAGACTTTGACTTATCAAAGCCGAATATGAGACAAACAGCTGATTTTACCAGAAATAATGGCAAAAAAGTTCGTATCGGCTATTCTCATATAATTATTCAACCAACGGCTGAGATCCCCTCTTCAAAAGATTCCCCGCAAAAAATAATCACCCTCCGCGATATCAGCGATATTGAGATACTGGAAAAACAGGTGCGGCAAACCGAAAAACTTGCGGCTATCGGTATGATGAGTGCAAGCATTGCTCACGATTTTCGTAACCCACTTACTGCAATATCTGGATCAGCGCAAGTTCTGGCAGGCGATTTTCTGGCCAGTGGTCCAGACAGTCGTACCAGTTATGAACTGACAAATATAATCCTCAGAGAATCGAACAGACTTATTGACACCATTAGTGATTTTTTAAAATTTTCACGTCCGGAACATGCAGATAAGATATGGTTTTCACTTCGAAACTGTCTGGATGAAGTATTGCAGGTATGTAGAGCAGATCCATCCTGGCCCTCATCATGTACAGTTGAAATAGCTCTTAATCGAACATTAGATATCTGGGCTGATGAAAAACAGATGTTTACCGTTTTCAGCCACCTCATTCAAAATGCTCTCGCTTTTTGTCCAAAAGGGTCTGAGTATATAAAAATAACTGCCAGTGAAACAAAAATAACTGGAAATCGAGAAGTAGTAAAGATAGCGATAAGTGATAATGGGTCAGGAGTGCAGAAAAAAGACCGTGAACAGATTTTCGAGCCGTTTTTCACTGCTAGAACAGATGGCACCGGGCTGGGGCTGGCCATTGTCAAACAAACCATCGAAGTGCATCAGGGTTCAATAAGGGTTGGAAACGCAAAAATTGGTGGAGCACTGTTTATCCTTATCCTCCCACTTCCTTTTCAACCCGATTAAAAAACGATTATACACTCGTGCCTTACGCCTAAACTTCTGTAATAAAAAACAAGGAAACTCTCACCACAGAGGCCACAGAGAGCACAAAGATTTTTCTCTGTGGCCTCTGTGGTGAGAGAATATGTCTTTTGGGTTGCGCAGGCAACCCCCGACCATTCCAGCGGTTACTGCTCAGCTGGCGTCACCACGGGTTTGAGTTCATCTGGTTCCGTAAAACGAAAGTAATCGGTCTTCAGATAAATTGTTCCGGTACCGGATGGGTCTACAGATAATATTTCACCCGCAACCCATATTTTCTTTCCACTCTCAATTTCAATGATGCCTGGATATTGAACAATATCCACATCACATATAAGAATTACCCCGAAACCATCTTCAGAAACGTCCAACTGGACAGTCGTGATATCTGTTTTGCTCTTCTGGAAAGAAAAAAAGTAGGCTGGCCACATAACCGGCAAACCTGAGAATTTTCCTGTCGCTACTTTTTCATCAAGAGAATCAAGATTGGCAATCTGCTCCATCAATTCTCCCGGTAAAGGTTTTAAATAGAATGAAGTAGCGGCAGGAACTCTGCTGTCACTAGATCGGGAGTTATTTTTTTGCGATGGCTGAATTTCAACCTTTACAGGAGGCTCCCTGGCGGCAAGTTCCTGTTCTTGGTTATTTTTTTTCTGCAGGTATACCCCCCCTCCCACGAGCAAAAAAAAGAGACACGTAACGAGGAGGAGGACTATTCTTTCCCAATATTTTTTCACAAATACGATCATGGATCTCCCCATTCAAATTTCTATCTTTCAGACGCATCCCGTTTTACATGGTTTCTTTCCAAACTCTGGCCCCCAGTCCTGTGAGTTTTTCAACCAGGTTTTCATACCCTCTTTCCAGATGATAAATCCGTGTTATTTCGGTTCTCCCCGAGGCGGCAAGACCGGCAATTACAAGGGAAGAACTGGCCCTCAAATCAGTTGCCATGACAGGTGCACCGCTCAGACCACGCATTCCTTTCCCATTCACTACAGCACTACTACCATCAACCCTGATGTCAGCTCCCATTCTTCGCAATTCGGCTACATGCATGAAGCGGTTTTCAAAAATTGTCTCATTTATCAGACTCACACCTGAACCAATGGCCATAAGTGCCATGAACTGAGCCTGAAGGTCAGTGGCATAGCCTGGATAGGGCATGGTTGTAATGTCAACGCTTTGTAATTTCCTGGAAGAATTTGCGGTCCCTCCAGGCCAACTGACACTGATAGTATCCCTGGTTTCATCTATTATCAAGCCAGTCGCCTTCAATTTTTCAAGAAGAGCTGGAAGATGGGCCGGATTGCAGTGAGTCACTGTGCCTCTGCCACCAGATGCGGCTATCGCTATCAGGTAGGTACCTGCTTCGATGCGGTCAGGAATAATCCTGCAATCAGCAGGTCGAAGTGATGTGACCCCTTTTACGGTAAGCCTGTCACTGTCTTTACCTTGAATTTTTGCACCCATTCCAGTGAGCATATCAACGAGATTGCCGATCTCAGGTTCACGGGCAACATTCTTCAGTACTGTCGTCCCCTCTGCAAGTACAGCAGCCATCAGAAGATTTTCGGTAGCAGTAACTGAAGGAATATCGAAATAGATCACATTACCCTGGAGAGGGGTGCTGATTTCAGCATCCACATAACCATTTTCAAGTGTACATGAAACACCCAGTGCCTCCAACCCCATAATATGAAAATTGATCGGTCTGGCTCCGATGGCACATCCTCCAGGAAGGGAAACTTTTGCTCTGCCAAGGCGGGCAACGAGAGGCCCCAGCACCAACACTGAAGCCCGCATGGTCTTGACGAGATCATAGGAGGCTTCTGCATGAACCAGATGGGTACTGTCCAGGGTAACCACATCACCTTTGCGTTCGCTGGTCACGCCTAATTCTCCCATCAGTTTTATAAAGGTTCGAGTATCTCTGAGATCGGGAACATTGTGAAGTGTATGCTTTCCCGGAGCCAGAAGGGTGGCAGCAATCAGCGGCAAAGCAGCATTCTTTGCACCACTGACTCTCACCTCGCCCGAAAGCTGTCTTCCACCTTCAACAATTAATTTTTCCATTCTCTCTATCCTTTATTCCTAACTCGTGTTCATCCAGAAACGAGAATTTTTGTGCTAAATCGAGACGCAGGAAAAACTTTACCACAGGTATATAGTTGATATTCCAAGGATAAAATTTTTACCACAACGAAGGGTTAGAGCAAAAAGGCCGTTTCTGGATGGGCACTAACTCAGTTACTCAATACACCATGCAGAACACGGTCTCGACCAGCATAATCAACCAATATTTCAACTAAATCAAAATGAGGGCAGTTTTTGATTTTTTTACAGAATAAATCTTTTACATAAGTTCCCTGGTCCGCACCTATTTCGATATAAACTTCACCGCCCGGCTTGAGAACAGAGGGCAATGTACGGTGAATTTTCTGTATCACTTTCAGTCCTTCCTCCCCTCCATCCAGGGCAAGCCGGGGCTCAAAATGTGCTACTTCAGGCTCCAGGCTATTATCAACATCAAGACAGCTCACATAGGGGGGGTTGGAAACAATGAGTGAAAACTCCCTTTTCGGCAACAGGCCGGAAAACAGATCTGCCTGCACAAAATCAATAGACGAGACAATTTTATTCCTGGATGCGTTTAACTTTGCTATGCAAAGAGCTTCAGCAGAGATATCCAGAGCGGTTATCTTTTCACCTGTCTCTCTGGCAAGAACAACTGCAATCACTCCGCTGCCACAACATAAATCAAGAATTTTTCCGGAAAGGATGTTGTTTATTTGAGTTAAAGAAAGAACCCTGTCAATTAAAAATTCGGTCTCAGGGCGAGGAATAAGAACATCAGGAGTAACAGTAAAAGGGAGAGACCAGAATTCACACTGGCCCAGGATATAGGCAACCGGCTCACGTTGTTTTCTACGGGCAATCAGTTTTTGATATTGTATCTGTTGATCAGAGCCTACTTCAGCATAAGCTGACAAAAAAATTTCAGTCCTGCTTTTCCCGAGACAGCTCTCCAGAAGCAGGCGCGCATCAGTACATGCACCAATAACCCCTGCCTCTTCGAGTTCTATTGTACCCGACTGTAAAAGCTGTTTTA
>JAOZLO010000162.1 GCA_029934775.1 Desulfocapsaceae bacterium | reverse complement strand
GAAAACAGGAATGTTCCTGATATTAAACTTCGCATGTTTGAGAAAGGCATATCCACCCTGTCGAATATCAACGTCTGTGCTGGAAAAACTCCAGGGCGGGACGTCATCTGTTTCAAGTTTACAGGTGATCACCCAGCCATCCGTTATGTGATACGTATCGAAGCCTGTTTTTTCAAGAGTTTTGCCTTCGAGGTGAAGAGAATGCTGTTTTCGTATAACCTTCGCATCTATGAATCGACCAGTTTCGTTGGTGAGTTTGAGAGTTCCTTCGGTGGCGTAAAGTTGATCTTCGTCGGTGATAATGTACACATTCCCTTTGGCTTTAATTGACTCCAGTTCAACATCATAAACCATCCAGTCAGCTTTAATCGTTACTGTTGTTTTATATTCTGTTTTTGCTATATCTGAAATTTCATCAGCCGTGATTTCAGGGATCTCCGCTTCTTCCTCTAAAAGTTCGGCCCAGGATGTGACTTCAGGTTTTATCTTAGGCGGGTGGAGTGGCATCTGTTTTTTCTTTTCAAGAATGACATTGCCTTTTGCAACAATGGAGTGTGGCTTCTCATAGCGAACAACTTTGTCTGCTGAAATATTCCATTCTTCAGTTGATACTTTTTCAGCCTTTCCCTGTTGAGTGACACCAGTCAGTATCAGCGAGAAAAATATGATGATTACGTGACGGTAACTGAGCAGTGGTGGCAAACGTAATGACACTGTAGACTCCTTATGCGAATGATATTGGGTGAAAGTGTTTTCCCGTTTGTCGGGGGTAATCGTATGATTAAGAAAGAAATCCGTTTGAATTTTGCGTTATATTTAACCCCGGAGTGTACGTTTCTCAGCGGACACTGTCAAGTTTAAAGTCGTAACCCTGAGGGGATTATTTACTGCTTGTCTCTTGGGCACCTTAGAAATTTCTCTCTTGGGTTTTAAGAAAGAATTTCATGAAGGTAATTATGCAGTCTTTATTGTTGTTTAACTGTGTCATTTTTAAAGTTGTAGGTTGAATAAACTACCTCGATTACAAATCTTTTAAATAAAATTTGTGTTTCATTGGAATCAGCAATACTAGTGTGACGGCTACAATGACTGTCATGTGAATTGTGATTATCGAGCTTTTTGACTTAGCCATCTAGGATTTCGAATGATATTTTTACGAGACTGTCAACTGTGACAATCTCGTAAGAAGTTATCATCGAATTGTTGGTTGGTTGAAAAATAAGGAAATTGGTGCAAAAAATTACTATTTGCGCTATTTTCCCCGGTATTAATTGGAGGGATGTGTTCAGGCAAGTTAATCATTTTCATATAGCACAAAATAACAGTACTATTGCTTGAGTTGAGAGAAAATGACTTTATTGAATGTGTTCCAGTATAAACGAACAAAATAAGAAAATTTTAACTGCTGAGTTACAATTTCAGAGCAACTTCTCAGGAGGCTGTCCGAGAATAGACCTTTTGTTTAAAATCGAGGCATTCTCGGATGGCCCTCAAGGAGGTTGCAGGCAGTGAATTAAGATTATGCTGCATCGTTTGAGTAATTACTCTCAAAATGATACAGCCAAAAGGAAGGATAATGGCTATAGAGAAAAACACGGGAAAAGAAAAAACCAGATTAAAAATTAAAGCTAGAATCGGCGCTTGGTGGAAAAGCACTGTTTTAACAGAAAACGAAGTTCCTGCCGAAAATAGAAACAATGAATCAGATTCAAAAAAAGGGCTAAAGGAAACCGTAAAAAAAAATCAACCTGAAAGTCCATCTAGAGAGAAAACAGCGGTTAGGAGTTCTGATGCATTAACCAGGGAGCATCATCCGGACAAAATTGTAAATACTGAAGTAAACCTGGAATCTGAAATTATTGCGTCGCCGACAGAGGAAAAAACAGTTTCCCCAAAAAAGAGAACTGCGAAAAAACCACGTCGACAAAAGAGTTCCCTTGCCCCAGCCAAGTCAGATTCAGCTGAAGACTCCTCCGATACTAAATTAGTGGTTGAACCAGTAAAAAGGAAAGAGCCGTCCAAGCCCACCCCTGTAAGAAAACTATTAATTAATGCAGAAGAACCGGAAGAGTGCAGAATAGCACTTCTCGAAGATGGGCGACTGGAGTCGATTCACGTCTCGTCAGTCACCCGAACTCGGACGAAAAACAATATTTATAAAGCAAAAATAGTTGCAATTGAGCCTAGTCTTCAGGCGGCATTTGTTGACTATGGAACCGATAAAAACGGGTTTTTGCCATTTAGTGAGATTCATCCTGAATACTATAAGGAAGAGCTGGGAAGTCGTGTCCGAGAGCTGGTTGAGGCACACCAGTGGAAAAAACTGAGTATAGTAGATGTTGTTGAGAAAGGTCAGGAAATTCTCGCCCAGGTAGTAAAAGAAGAGGTTGGAAGAAAAGGTGCAAATATGACAACGTACCTTTCGCTCCCCGGGAGATGTGTTGTCCTGATGCCAGGATCTGACTCTTCTGGGATCTCCAGGAAAATTTCCGGCGAAGAAAAACGATCTCGTTTGCGTGATGCAATGAACGCAATGGATATACCTGAAGGCATAGGCTGGATTGTTCGAACTGCCAGTATCGACATAACTAAAACTGCTCTCTCCAGAGATGTTGGATATTTGTTACGTTTATGGGATGAAATTAAGAAGAAAGGGCAGGCTCTTGAGGGTGTTGGAATTGTCTATGAGGATCATCATAATGTGTTGATGTTTCTTCGGGAACATTTTGATCCTACTATTGTGGAGATACTTGTCGATGATCGTACGGCTATGGATCAGGTCAAGGGGTTTATCGATCTGCTTCCTTCCAAGCAAAGAGATGTCAAGGTGCGTTTACATCGCGGTTCAAGGCCCATCTTTAATCAGTTCAGTGTCGAGGACCAGATTGAGTCAATATACCAACCCCAGGTGAATTTGCCTTCCGGAGGATCAATAGTTATTGACCCGACTGAGGCCCTGGTGGCAATTGATGTTAATTCTGGCTCAACCTCCAAGGGGAAGAATTTTGAACAATCAATCTTCCAGGCAAATATGGAAGCGGCCCGGGAGCTTGCGAGGCAGCTTCGATTGAGGGATCTGGGTGGTCTTGTAGTAGTCGATTTTATAGATATGCGAAGTAGGAAGAATAATCTGGCTGTAGAAAGAGAAGTAAAGACAGCAATGAAACTTGATAAGGCAAAGGTTGATTTCAGTAGAATCTCCAAATTTGGTTTAATGCAAATTTCAAGGCAAAAACTGGGAGCTCCCATTGAGGCGGGAAATTATCGAAGATGCGAGCATTGTAAAGGCAGAGGCACGGTTCGATCGATAGAGACACTCGCCCTTTTTTATCTCCGCCGGATCCAGACCGGAGCGAGCAGAAAGTTGGTGGCCCATGCAGAATGTCACTTTCCTCTTGATGTTGCGTCGTATCTCCTTAACAATAAACGTGAAGAGCTGTATTTAATGGAAACAAAATATCAGGTCGAGGTAACAATTGTTGCTGAAACTTCAATGAAGCCTGCGGATAATAATTTAGTTTTTCACAGAAGTGAAAAAGAATTGAAAAATATAAAACAGCCTTGAGTTCCCTTTTAAACTAGAGTATATAAACACTTCTTCATGCACCAGTAGCTCAGCTGGATAGAGTACCTGACTACGAATCAGGGGGTCACAGGTTCGAATCCTGTCTGGTGTACCAGTAAATTCGAAGGGTTACAGCTTGAATGCTGCAACCCTTTTTGTTGATTAGCGGCTCAGGAAAAACAGCCTACCCAATGTTGAATTTACCGACGTACCGTCGATAAAATTCCTCTATGATCAACATTTATATTTTCATACAAAGTTGAACTTCTCAAACGATATTATCAAGTTTTTAGAGAATGTCTGAACAGAGAACGAGTTTCCTGAGTATCGATGTAGATTAATCCAGCCCTGTGCCAGATCCGGGAATTGTCTTATTCAACCTCGGGAGACGGAGCAAAGGGCATGCTGATATTAATCTCTCCACTCAAATTAGAAGTCAATTCCGCCTGGGGATAACGTTTCTGGAAGACATTGAGCATAGCCTGATTGTCATCAAAAACTGTAGCCACAAAACCCACGAAGTTGTTCTCCCTGGCAATCTGTTCCAGGTATTCCAACATACGGCTGGCTATTCCCTGTCCATGGAAATCATCGTGCACCACAAAGGCCACTTCAGCATAGCCATCTTTTTCCTGGGCGTATGAGCCAATAGCCATCACCTCGTTATGTCCTCCTTTTTGCACTCGGCCGACAAGAGACATATTTTCGTGATAATCCACCTCCGCCCATTGTTGTTGAACAATCTCATGGGAAAAAAGTCGCATTTTATAAAAAAACCTTCTGTAAATGGTCTCTTCTTTTAAAGAATAAAAAAAGTTTCGGTATTCAAATTCGTCAGAAGGATACAAAGGACGTATAAATGCCGTCTGCCCACTTTTTAAATTAACTCGCCAGTTATATTTTTCTAAAAAAATAAGATCTCGCTCCAGAGGTGGTAGTTGATCGGCGAAGATATAATGATGTTTTTTGGCGGCATCAATCAGTTGTGCGCGAAATTTAGGATGGGCGATTTGTGCTAACTCCATGACCCTCTGGTAAATACCTTTTCCCTGCAATTCAGCATACCCATACTCGGTAACCACAAAATTGACATCGCCCCGGGTCGTAGCCACACCTGCCCCTTCGGACAAATGGGAAACAATTCGTGAAATTTTGCCGTTTTGTGCGGTGGACGGCAGGGCAATGATTGAAAATCCACCTTTGGACATTGATGCTCCTCTTAAAAAATCGACCTGGTCACCAATGCCACTGTAAAAGTGATAGCCCAAAGAATCGGAGCAAACCTGGCCAGTAAGGTCGACCTCAAGTGCAGAGCTTATGGAAACCAGGTTGTCGTTCCGGGCAATGACCAGAGGGTCACTGACGAATTCTGAAGATCGAAAATCAAAAAACGGGTTGTCATCAATAAAGCGGTAAAGCTTCTCTGTCCCCATGCAGAGTGAGGCAACGACTCGTCGAGGCAGCAAGGTTTTGAGCCTGTTCGTAATCACATTCTGCTCAAAAAGGGGTAACATGGCATCAGTAATGAGCTGGGTGTGGAGGCCCAGGTCTTTTTTCTGGCCCAAATGTTGCAAAATTGCATTGGGCAGTGTACCGAAGCCTACTTGAAGAGTATCACCATCTCGTACCAACTGGGAGATAAAGTGACCGATACGACGGGTGATATCATTTTCTGGCAGATTGGGATGATACGTCACCAGGGGTTCTTCATAAGGCACAAAATAGTCAATGGCATCTGTATGTACCAGACTGTCACCCCAGGCACGAGGCATACATGGATTGACCTGAGCGATGACCAGTTCGGCATTTTCCACGGCGGAGCGAGTGATGTCAACAGAAACACCCAGACTACAGTAGCCGAATTGGTCGGGAGGACTGACCTGGATCAAAGCAACATCCAGACCGATTCGATGGCTTTGAAATAATTTTGGAATTTGCGAAAGATAAGTGGGGAGATAATCGATTTTTCCCTCAAAAGCAGCTTTACGCATGGGCTCGCTGATAAAAAAAAGTTTCAGGGAAAAACGTTCCACAAACGCTGGATCATCAACATATTGTGCCAGGGTATGGGACAACATCTGATAAATCATGATGTCCTGGGTTCCCCTGTCTGCGACCATAGCGTGGATCAGATGTTGAGGTTCACCGCAACCGGTGCCGAGAAAAACGCGACATCCGTTATTAATAGAAGCAAGTGCTGCCTTTGTAGTAACAGTTTTATTCCCAGGCAGTTTTTGCTGCCACTTTGGCAATGCCATGAGGTCTCCTCTCTATTTATTTGTTCAATTCAATTATAAAAAATGACAGACAATTGCTTTCACTTCCTCCACTAACTTATTCTGTTTTCGTATCTCATTCAATATATCTTAAGCTGTTTGAAATGAATTCCATCTTTTTCCTTTTTCTTGTAATTCCAGATGCCAGAGTTATCTTTTTAACGAATTCTTCCTCTCAAAGAGTATAACTGGGTTTTCATCATCAGGAGAAGCGGCATGAAAAACATGGGTGATATGTTGTTGAGAAAACGGGCTTTTAAGGAAATTGTCATGGGGAATACTGCTCTCGTCAGAGCAATGGTTGAATCTGGTACCAGGGCTGTAACTTCTTATCCTGGCTCCCCTACCCCCGAAATTGCTATAGCCATTCAATCGATTCCCCAAAGCCAAAGGCCATTCTACTTTGAATTTTCCACTAATGAGAAAGTTGCCACAGAAGTGGCTCTAGGAGCTGCCTTAAATGGACATCTTTCTACGGTATCTTTCAAAAGTGTTGGTATTAACGTGGCAGCTGACGCTTTTGTCCAGCTCAGCCTTTTCAATATTATAGGAGGTATGGTGATTGTTCTTGGTGATGATCCCGGAGCAAATTCATCACAAAATGAACAAGATAACCGTCACTTTGCTTACCTGAGTTACACTCCAGTATTTGAACCAGCAAATCCCACAGAAGTATACAATTACCAGTAATGTCCGGTTAGAAAATTGCAACACGTATCGTATG
>JAOZLO010000161.1 GCA_029934775.1 Desulfocapsaceae bacterium | reverse complement strand
TGTTGTGAGTTATATCCTCAAGAATAAAGACCTCTGCCTGCTGTTTATTGCCAGCTTTCTATTCTTTTTCAATGAAATGATGCTCATGCCAACCTTGCCGCTTTACCTGGATGACTTAGGCTACTCGAACCTGGAGCTTGGTATGGTGCTCGGGGCTTTTGCTCTTGGGGTTTTGGTGTTTCGTCCCCTTTCCGGCAAGGTGACGGATCGTCAGAGTCGTCGGCTCTCGCTCTTGATAGGATTGACGATTTTCATTATCGCTCCTCCGTTGTATTTGATGAACGATTCATTTATGTACCTGCTTGGCGTTCGATTCTTTCATGGTATTGGTATCACCTTTTTCACTACCTCCTCGCCAGCCTTGATTTCTGATATTGCTCCTGTCCATCGTCGGGGGGAAATTTTAGGGCAAATGAGTATTGCCTCTACATTGTCCATGGCATTAGGGCCATGGTTCGGGGTGACCCTGTATACTCATTTTGGTATGGGCTACGCTCTGCTGATGTCTTCATTAGTGGGTATTGTTGGGCTTGTGCTTGTCCTGTTTATTCATGAGCCCATATTTGATCGATCCGCCCAAAAATCTATCACCTATAGGGAGGTAATTTTCAAAAGGGTGGTTGTGGTTTCTTCT
The DNA here is from genome assembly GCA_029934775.1 of Desulfocapsaceae bacterium. Taxonomy (GTDB): domain Bacteria; phylum Desulfobacterota; class Desulfobulbia; order Desulfobulbales; family Desulfocapsaceae; genus Desulfomarina. Next base: position 5,987 of record JAOZLO010000161.1, on the reverse strand, counting down.
GCCATTGTTTTGGTGGAAGCAATGATTTTTGGTGGAATTTTCACCTTCCTACCCCTGATGTTAAAGGGTGAAGGGGCTGTTAATGCAGGGCTCTTTTTTTTGGCAGCTTCAGCGGTGATTGTGTGCTGCCGGTTTTTCGTTTCCCGTTTTTCAGATACCTGCGGTCGAGGCCCGATGTTTTTCTACCCTTTCCTAATCTTATTGATGTCTATTGTATTTGTCGCCAAAATAACAACGCTGACCGTTTTACTTGTTGCAGCCTTGCTCTATGGCATTGGTTCTGCTCTCTGTACGCCGACCTTGACTGCTTTAATGGCGGATAACACTGAACCACAAGATCGAGGTAGAGTTTATAGTTTTTTCTATGGTGCTTTTGATTTCGGTGTGCTGTCAGCGGGAGTTGTTTTAGGATACCTTGCAGACCTGGTTGGTTTCTCTTCGATGTTTTTGTGCCTTGCCGGGGTAGGACTGTTGTCGGTATTCATATTCATGATAACTATCAAACCCGGGTGTCTCCATTCTCTCAACTGGACGTTAAGAGGGAAAGGTATATAACCAGGCACTCGATGATTATAAAGGGGACAAGTTTTCAAAACACTGAGGTATAGATTAGGAACGGGAATTAAATAACCTGAATACAAATTAATAGGATTTTTTGTTGTATTCGAGGCGCGAGGAGCGAGCATAACGGGTTATGTGAGCGACGAGTAACGAAGAAGACGGCAGGTAAGCGAGCCTGCGAGACTCCGAAAAAGACATAAATTTGTTTAGGTTATTTAATGTACGTTCCTTAGTTCCTGAATATCTTAGATTATCCCTCAAGAAAAGTTGCTCCATTTCAAGTGAACCTAATGCCTGATAGTACTTTCGTGTCAGTATTATAGCTGTTTGGTTGATAGTATCGTGGTATCAGTCGTGACGCCTAACATTTTTCTCGAAGTGAAAAACAAACATTGTCTGGAATTATCTTTCAATTCGGCATGCTCCATTTACAACAATATTTTTAGCATAATCAAGACCAAACTAATCAGGAATAAATTCGATCGAACGTATCGTTTTGACTATTAACCTTGCTACTGGATTAATTCCCAGCTGCGTGGTACATATTTGTGACCATAGATTGGGTATGTTAAGAGAGGACTTTCGACTTTCCATATCTCCTCTCTTAATATGTGTTGTGGTGGATCATATGAGAAGAAAAGTAGTAAGTGGATACTATTTCTCATGTATTAACACTGGCCAACCGTGACAGGAACACTATTATGAAAGATCCATCCCGAACGAAGCAAGAGCAGCTTGATGAAAATATCCTCCTTGCGCAGGCAGTTCAGAAACTGGAACAATTGGAAGCAAAGCATAATCTGGCAGAAGTGGATCTGCGGGAGATGCTCGCCGAGACGCTACATTTCTACAATACCGACATAACCGAACGTAAGCGGGCCGAGGAGAAGATCAAACATCAACAGTACCTTCTTGAGAAAGGGCAGGACATTGGCCGAATGGGATCATGGGATCATGATCTCAAGAGGAACATCCTTCGCTGGACGGATGAGATTTGCCGAATCTTCGGAGTCCCGCCCGGCAGCGTGGTGAGCCATAAAATATTTTACGAAAAGATTCACCCTGATGACCGGGAATTCGTTAACCGAAAATGGAAGGCGGCCGTAGCAGGAAAACCCTATGACATCGAGTACCGCCTGTTTATCGACGGCGTTATAACCTGGGTACGGGAAAAAGCGGATCTGGAGTTTGATGAAGAGGGAGTAGCCATCAGTGCAATCGGCTTCACTCAGGACATCACAGAGCAAAAACAGGTCGAAAAATTTCTACGGGAGAGCGAGGAACGATTTAAAACACTTTCTAACCTCACTTTCGAGGGAATATTAATTCATGACAATGGTGTGGTCATAGATTCCAATGATGCCTTGGTGAAGATGCTAGGATATACCAGAGAAGAGCTTATTGGCGAGAACATTATCCAGTTGTGTGTATCACCGGAATATCATGCAAAAGTGCGGGAAAATCTTACCAAAAATATTACGGGTCCACATGAAGTAATAGCAAAGAGAAAAAATGGAACTCTATTTCCGATAGAAGTCGAAGCAAAAACCATTTTAATTAGAAATGAAAAATTAAGGGTAGCAGCGATTAGAGATATCACTAAACGTAAAAAAATTGAGAGGGAGGTTGTCAGATTCAAGACTATTTCAGAGAATGCCAATCACGGCAACGCGATTGCCGATCTTGACGGAAATATTACCTACATCAACAAATACTTCGCAGAAATTCATGGCTACACTTCAAGTGAGTTAATAGGGAAAAATTTATCAACCTTTCACAGCGAAAAACAGTTGGAAGATATAATCGAAATTAATGAGTCTCTTATGCAAAGTGGCAGCTACAGTTCAGAGGAAGTGTGGCATACCCACAAGAATGGTGCAGAATTTCCAATGTTGATGAATGGTATTATGCTAAATGATATTAATGGTATTCCACAATATCTAGCAGCATCTGCCATCGACATATCCAAGGTGAAAAATGCAGAACGGGAAATCAGACGGAGGGAACACCAGCTGGCGGAATCACAAGCGGTTACCAAAATAGGTAGCTGGGATTTAAATTTGACCACACGAAAATCATCCTGGTCTGCCGAAACCTACAGACTCTTTGACAAAAAACCTGAAGAGTTTTCCCCTTCTTTTGATGAATTTACGAGGTTCATTCACCCTGATGATCTTACAAAATTTCAGACAAGTTTTAGTAATGCTTTGAAAGGTGAGGATTACACACATCATGAAAATATCAGGATAATTAATGACTCTGGCCGTGAGTGGATACTGGAGGTAATCGGAAAAGTCAGGTGTGACATCAATGGCAAAGCAGTTGAAATGATGGGCACAGCCCAGGATATTACCGAAAGTAAACGAATTGAAGAAAAAGTAATTTTCCTGAGTTATATTTCAAGACAAGTTGTGTCGGCAATGATTACTACGAACACAAATTTTGAAATTAATTGGACCAACGCAGCCTTTGAAAAACTATACGGATATACTCAGGAAGAAGTTATTGGGGAAACACCTGATTTTTTCAATGCAGAACCACTTGCAGAAGAAATTCAGAATAATATCTATCAAACAGTTTCCTCAGGAAAAATCTGGAGAGGAGAAGCTCTCAACAAAAGAAAAGATGATAGTGTCTTCCCTTGTGAAATGGAGATTTCATCACTGGTGGATGAGACTGGAAAAATATTTTCATATTGTGGCCAACTCAAAGATATCACCGAGCGAAAACAGGCCGAAGATGCTTTGAAAAAGATCCATGATGAATTGGAAATACGAGTCGAAGAACGAACCCAGGAATTGAAAAAGATCCATGAACAACTATTGCATTCCGAAAAACTTGCTGCCATCGGCGGGCTGTCTGCCTCTATTGCCCATGAGTTCAACAATCCACTCTATGGTGTCATGTCTGTGATTGAAGGCGTAAAACGAAGAACATCCCTTGATGAAGAAGATGCAATGCTAATCGATATGGCAATTACTGAATGTCATCGTATGAAAGATCTTATTAAAAGCCTGCAGGAATTTAATCGCCCGTCTTCTGACAAAATCATACCCTTTGATATCCATGCAACCATCGACAGCCTATTGTTACTGAGCAAGAAAGAATACTATAATAAAGGCATAACTGTTGCGACAAATTATGCTGAAGATATGGTATTGATTAACGGGGTTGCCGACCAGATAAAACAGGTAATTCTTAATGTGCTCAACAATGGTGTTTATGCCTGCGAAGGAGGCGGTACAATCACAATTAACACCGGGGTGGTCGGCAAGAAAAATATTACCATCAAAATCCAAGACACCGGCAAAGGTATCGAGTCTGAAAATATGGGGAAAATTTATGACCCTTTTTTTACAACCAAACCAACGATAAAGGGAGTTGGTCTGGGGTTATCTGTCAGCCATGGAATCATCAAGAAGCACGGTGGCAGAATTGACATAGAAAGCGAGCTCGGCAGAGGTACCGCTTTTACGATAACCTTGCCCATTGAGGGAGTGAGGAATGCCTAAAGAGTCAATCCTGTTTTACCAGGTTCAGGCAAACTCAGGATACATGATCTTCGCCATTGCTGTGGCTCTGCTCTTATCATGAAGGGCGTTGATCTAGAAACTGTACGGAAACTTCTCGGACATCGTGATATTAGCACCACTCAACGTTATCTTCACGTTGTTGATGACCATATGGCCCAAGCCATCTCAAAGATAGGTGACCTTGGGATATCTCCATCATCAAGAGAGACTAAAACTGAAAAGAAAACCTCTATGGAGCCCTAAAATGAGTGATCAATTCGACAGCATCGATGGAACTACGCTACCCATGGAGTTCTCTGGCACCGGTAGGGCTACATACAAAGGAAGTATGATGGCAGGTGATTCGCTTGGCAACCTGCATGTACTCACAAAACTTCTTGCCAGAGGCGATGCCTACATTCTATTCATTGGTGAACCGGGGACAGGAAAAGAATTAATAGCTGATTATTACATTGGAAAAAGTGGTCAGGACAAAGAAAAATTTCATAAAATAAACTGTGCATCATTTAGTGACACAACTCTTCTGTCTGAACTTTTTGGACATAAAAAAGGTTCATTTACAGGTGCTGACACTGACAAGGCAGGACTCTTTAGTGAAATCAATGGCGGTGGCATTCTACTTGATGAATTAGGAGCTGCTTCAGAGGGTTTCCAGGCTTCAGTTCTGAGGGTGCTTGAAACTCAGGATTTTCGTCCTATCGGCAATTCCGGTAAACCAATAAAGTTGAAAGACGCACGTATAATTGCAGCGACATGGCAGCCAGAAAAGTTACGCAGAGATCTCTTTGATCGTTTTATCCCTCTCTACATACCACCACTTTCAAAACGAAAAGGAGATATTCCAAGAATCCTGACACAACTCTGGTCTCAAATGACACAAGCCACTGATGATAAAAGCCAGGCCCCACAATATATCACCCGGAATGCATTAGATGGTCTGAAGCTACACAATTGGCCTGGAAATGTGCGAGAACTGCGAAAGGTTCTCAGCATAGCCCTGCTATTACATCCCTTCCTCGATACCGAGGTATTAAGAACAAATGCATTTCCCACAATACCCAACCTTTCAAAATTTACCCAAAAGGACACATCCAAAAAATTGAAAATCCAGGATCTACCAAAATTACCCGAACACTTTGTATCAACATTTCCTTTTGAATTTTTCTTAACCCCGCCAACGGAGGTAAGGTCTGAAAAAAGGAAAAATATTCCCCAGACAGATTTATCTATTTCCATAGAAAACCACTTTGAGTCAATTTCGCCAGAGCAATACGATGATAAATTCTGGGAACACTATGCCGCCAGGGAAGTCTCCACATCATATCTTATACAGAGATTTAAAGGAGAGCTTAGCGCCCAAATAATTAGAAGACGTATGAGGGAGGCCAAGGGGCAGATCAAAACACGGTGATTAAAAAATATCAAAATTAATTGATTTTAATTATTTTTGATCACAAACAATATACAACAATCCGCAAGTCCTCTCTCAAGATCCCGCTCCATACAAGACATTCTCTTTACATACCAACCTGTTACCCAAAACGAACACCAGTTTTTTTCCATCTGGCACCCTCCTTGCTATTATACAAGCATCACAAAATGTATATATCAAGGAGAACTCGCCATGATCAACTCCCAAAAAGCAGATCCAATACTAATGCCTCTTCGACGCTTCGTCATCGAAATAACCGGAGATGCAGTTGAAAGTGACCAGCAGGATATCCAACGAGCTGTGAGAATATACCATAACCGGTTGGCAAACGGTACGGTGCCGCGATCGATTTTCAGAAAAATAGGCAAAGAGTTGTACGTTCATCTTGAGGATTTTAAGCGTTGGACGAGTACTGATGAAAAAACACCACCCTCGCGAAAGGGAAGAGCAAACAGCTTGAT
>JAOZLO010000160.1 GCA_029934775.1 Desulfocapsaceae bacterium | reverse complement strand
CACTGAAAATTGAAATATATCCGTCTGCCCAGCTGTATAAAGATAAAGAGGTTCCCCAGGCAGTTTCCTCCGGGGCCATTGAAATGGGTGTTGCCTCTCTGACCCGTTTTGCCGGCACTATTCCGGCAGTGGATATTTTTTATGTTCCTTTTATGTTTGACAGCCCTGAAAAAGTTGCCAAGGCTACAGCACCGGGATCCACTATACGCAAAGCTCTCGATGAGGCTATACTAGGTACTGGGACTCGAGTTCTCTGGTGGCAGGCATATGGCAGTGCCATCCTCTTGACAAAAAAAGATATCATTAAGACCCCCGCCGATATGAAAGGAAAGAAAGTACGGGTTTTTGGAAAAACACTGGGTGATACAGTTCTTGCCGTAGAAGGCGCTCCTACAATGATGTCCGGTTCCAAACAGTTTCTTGCCTATCAGAGAGGTACGGTTGATGCTGGAATGACAGGGATTACAGCTGTAAAGTCAAGAAAATTATTTGAAGTCATGGATTACATGACCCTGACCTATAACGCTGATATAGAGTTTATTGTTATCATCAATGAGAAGGTATGGCAGGGACTCACAGAAAAAGAGAGGGCAGTTATCAGTAAAGCGGGACTCCGTGTTGAAAAAGAGCTTCGTGAAAAAATGGGCGCCATTGAGAGAGAAGTTTTAGAGTGGTCAAGAGATAAAATTAAAGTGGTTGATTTGACTGATGCTGAGCGGAATCTCTGGCGTGAGGCTACAAAGTCTGTGGTTACAGGATATGAAGAAAGATCCGGTGCCCTGGGGAAACAAATTGTTGTAGAGGCAAATAAATTATAAACGTATGAGAAAAATGATCCGGGATTATTATGGCAGTTTGTCCGGGGATGATTGATCTTCGGGGAAGTTCCTCAATATCCCGGTTCACGCTGTGGTGAACAGGTGATTCGTCTAATAGATAAAATTACAGAGGTGGCTGCACATATTTCGGCCTGGATGCTTTTCTCCATTGGCGTGATGGTTACCTACGAAGTTGTCATGCGTAAGGTGTTTAATTCTCCGACCATCTGGGTCGATGAGGTGGCCAGATTTTTCCAGGTGTGGGCTGTTTACCTGGCCAGTGCGCATATTTTGAAGTTGAGAGATCTGATTACGGTTGAACTTTTCTTATCCTCTCTTTCAAAGGATAAAATTAAACTGCTTGAATTTCTGTCACTGACTACAATTGCCTTTTTTTCATTGGTGGCGCTCTATTATGGTGCGGGAGTGGTTTTTGAGTCTATTGAAATGGGTAGAAAAACATCAACCATGCTTGGAGTGCCCAAGTGGCTCACCGAAAGTGCTATTCCGGTCGGTTTTGGCCTGCTCTTTGTCCAGGCAATAGTCGAATTTCTCAAGCTTGTTCGTGGTGGAGAAGTTGCTGCTGCAGCAGGTCATAAGGTATAAACAGGCTCCATACATGTCCTCAATTTACATTCTTTCTTCTCTGATCCTTCTCCTATTGCTTCGCGTTCCAGTTGCCTTTTCGCTTGGCGGCCTTGGTCTTTTTTTACTGATATTGAAGGGATTTACCCTCACCATGGTTCCCTTGGCCCTTTTCAGTGCCATGGACAGTTTTATACTTCTGGCAGTGCCGCTGTTCCTCCTCATGTCAAATATTCTACTCAAGGGTGGCATTGGTCATGATCTGTTCAGGGCTGTTCAAAGCTGGGTGGGGCATTGGCCTGGAGGTCTTGGAGTAGCAACTATTATCAGTTGTGCAATATTTGCTGCAATTTCAGGTTCCTCCGTGGCAACAGCGGCAACAATTGGAACAGTTGCAATTACAGAAATGACAGACCGTGGTTATCATCGTCCTTTTGTCCTTGGGCTTGTGGCTGCCGGTGGCACGCTGGGTATACTGATTCCCCCCTCAATCCCCATGATTGTTTACGGAGTGATAACAGAGGAATCCATTGTGGATCTTTTTCTTGCGGGGATTGGTCCGGGGCTTTTTCTGGCACTTTGTTTTATTGGTTTCTGCTTTATCTATGCCCGATTCGGGAAAGGATATGAACCAGTTAAAAAAGCGTCCTGGAAGGAACGGTGGGATGCGACGCTGCTTGCTATCCCGACGGTTCTTCTTGCAGCCATAGTGATTGGTGGAATCTATGCCGGGTGGTTTACTCCGACTGAATCTGCCGGTATCGGATTTTCCGTAGCACTTGTTATTGTTTACGCAATGCGTCGCATGACCTGGGAAAAACTGAAGGAAGCCGTTAATGATTCCATGAAGACGACAGTGACGATATTTCTCATCATTGCTGGAGCAAAGTTGTTTGGCAAGGCAATTACTCTCTATCGTATTCCGCAGGAAATTTCAGAAACGATCACGGCAAATATATCACAGCCGGCTATTTTTATCCTGATTGTCTGCGTGGTTTTGTTGATCATGGGCTTTTTTCTGGAATCTCTTTCCATGCTTCTCATCATGATGCCTGTGCTTTACCCTTCACTGGCAGCACTTGGAATTGATCCTATATGGTTTGGAGTGTTGTTTGTTGTCATGATTGAGTGTGCATTGATAACACCTCCTGTGGGCCTCAACCTTTTTGTTATTCAGGCTGTGGCGGAGTCCCCCCTTTCAGAGGTAATACGAGGAGTCTGGCCTTTTATTTTGATAATGCTGGGTACGGTTCTGCTGCTCTGGTTCTGGCAGGATCTTGCTCTCTTTATTCCTTATAAATTGTAGGTTACCCTGCAGCTGGATATTTTGCCGATATGTCAACACAAGCGCAAAAATTACGACAACTTTTATCCATGGATAAATGCCATGTCATGCCCTGTTGTTTTGACGGGTTGTCGGCAAAAATGGTTGAACAGGCTGGTTTTTCACTCACTTTTATGTCTGGTTTTGCAGTTTCTGCAGCACGTTTGGGCTTGCCGGACACAGGATTGATATCTTATGGTGAAATGGTTGATCAGGGACAGCATATCTGCAGCTCTGTTTCAATTCCGGTAATGGGGGATGGTGATACCGGTTACGGAAATGCGATGAATGTCCGTCGCACTGTTGATGGCTATGGCCGTGCCGGTTTTGCAGCCGTCATGATAGAAGACCAGGTGTCACCTAAGCGATGCGGACACACCAAAGGCAAGCTGATTGTTTCCAGAGATGAAGCTTATGAGAGGATTAAGGCAGCTGCCGATGCTCGAAAAGAAGGGCTGGATATTCTTATTATTGGCCGCACTGATGCCAGGACTGATCATGGACTGGAGGAAGCTATGGAGCGGGCGAGATCTTTTTCAGAACTGGGTGCCGATATACTGTTTGTTGAGGCCCCTGAAAGTGTTGAGGAGATGCAGACAATATGCAGGGAAGTGCCTGGAGTTCATATGGCAAATCTCATTGATGGTGGAAAAACTCCAGTGCTTTCCCCCTCCGAACTTCACACGATAGGATTTAAGTTGGCCGCTTATCCTCTGGTCCTGGTTTCGGCAGCAATGCAGGCTATGGCAGGAGCATTGAAGGAGTTGCAGGCAGGGAAATCCCCACAGGGGCTGATGTCTTTTAAAGAAGTCCGGCAGGTTATCGGCTTTGATGACTATTATGATGTAGAAAAAAAGTATGGTACTTCGTATCGACAGTGAAGTTTTGCAAATTACCCTTATATATTTCTAGAGAATTATGAAGAACAAAACAGTTTTAATTATCGGGGCAGGTCCTGCAGGTCTTACTGCCGCCTATGAACTATTAAAAAATACAGATATTAAGCCTATTATATACGAAATGTCATCGGATATCGGAGGGATATCTAAAACTATTTCATACAAGGGAAACAGAATCGATATCGGAGGGCATCGGTTTTTTTCAAAATCAAAAAGGGTTATGGATTGGTGGCAGGCTATAATGCCGTTGCAGGAGGAACCAGCTAAAGATGATATTGTTTTGGGACGCGAATTACCATTTTCTGATAAAAAACTGGGAGCTGATCCTGAAAAAATAAATAAGGTGCTTCTTCTTCGCAGCAGGCTGTCCCGGATATTTTTTCTACGGTCTTTTTTTGATTACCCGATTTCACTTAAATGGAAAACGTTCAAAAACTTAGGTTTTTTACGAATCTGGAAAATTGGGTGGACGTATATTTTTATTAATATCTTACCTATTAAAGATGAAAAGAATCTGGAAGATTTTTTGATTAATCGTTTTGGAAAAGAGCTCTATACAACCTTTTTTCAGGATTATACAGAGAAGGTGTGGGGCGTTCCCTGTGGTTCTATTCCTGCAAACTGGGGAGCCCAGAGAATAAAAGGTTTGTCGATCACAACAACGCTTTTACATGCCATTAAAGGAGTTTTCAAAAAGGATCAGTCAATAGATCAGAAAAATACAGAAACTTCCCTCATCGGACAGTTTCTTTATCCAAAACTTGGTCCGGGACAGTTATGGGAAGAGGTCGCTCGTCAGGTTGTGGAGATGGGTGGAGAACTTCATATGGAACATGAAGCTGTTGGAATAAATTTAAGTAAAGGGATGGTTTCAGCGCTCACGGTTCGTGAGAATGCAACTGGAAATACCAAAACTCTGGACTGTGACTACCTGTTTTCAACTATGCCCATTAAAGATCTGGTTCGGGCAATGGATCAGGAAAAAGTACCTTCAAATGTACGAAAGGTGGCAGAGGGGTTGGTGTATCGTGATTTTGTAACAGTTGGCGTGCTACTTAAAAAACTCATTATAAATAATGATACAGATATCAAATCCATTAATAATCTTGTTCCGGATAACTGGATTTATATACAGGAAAAGGATGTAAGACTGGGAAGATTGCAGATTTTTAATAACTGGAGTCCTTATCTTGTTGCGGATAGCGATACTGTCTGGCTTGGCTTGGAGTATTTCTGCAACGAAGGCGATGAACTCTGGAATATGTCTGATGACCAGTTCAAACAGTTTGCAATCGACGAACTTGCTGAAATTGATATAATTGACAGGGATGATGTACTGGATTCAACGATTCTCCGGGTACCAAAGACGTACCCTGCATATTTTGGTACTTACGATCAATTTGCAGAACTACGTACATTTACAGATAGCCTGGAGAACCTGTTCTTAGTTGGTAGAAACGGGATGCATCGTTATAATAATGCGGATCATTCAATGTTGACTGCTATGGTCGCTGTAGAGAATATTCAGAACCAAATTACTACAAAGCATAATATCTGGGATGTAAACACTGAAGAGGAATATCACGAGAAGAAGTGATACTATTGCTAAAAAAATCTGGTCGTGGAAATGAAACAATTCTTTCTTTCTTTGAGATCACCAAAATGTTATCCGGGGAAAATTACAGATGACCGGCTGCTGATATGGTGGATGATCATTCTGGTTCTGGCCAGGTTATGGCTTGTTGAAGCGCAGGATTTTCTCGCAACATATACGCCCCATGACGATTATCTGTTTATTCATCTTGCCAGGAGTATACTGAGTGGACAATGGCTTGGATCGTATAACCAGGTTACCCTGGTAAAGGGTCCAGGGTATCCTCTGTTTATCGCTTTTGCACATCATACAGGTCTGCCGCTACTTCTGGTTCAACAATTATTATATTCATTTCTATCTGTTATCGTAGTTATTGCCTTGAGGCCTCTGGTAAAAAACAGGTGGCCTCTGGTTATCCTTTTTGCTTTAATTCTATTAAATCCCTTTATGTACAACTACCCAGCCTCAGGGAGAGCTTTTCGATTAGGTCTTTCAATGCCTCTGGTTCTTGCAGTTTTTGGGTGCATGATTGGTCTTATGGCTCGGGTACATGGTACGTTTTGGAACAGATTTATATGGGCTGGCGGGTTTGGTTTTTCCTTTTCGCTGTTGTGGTATACCCGGGAGGAAGGAATCTGGCTGTTACCCTCTGTGGCTCTTTTCGCTCTTCTTTATTTAGTATCTGATCCTGACAAACCAATACTGCAACTGCTGCAGCGTATAATGGTGTTGATTTGGATATGCGTAATTTTTGCCGGTTTTTATGGAACTTTTGCCTACATGAATTACAAATATTATGGGCATGCAGTTATAAATGAGTTGAAGTCTCCCGAGTTTCAGTCTGCGCTCGGCGGATTGATGAATATTGATACTGAAAGCACTCGTCGATATGTGCCGGTGGGGAGAAAAGCTCAGAAACTGGCCTTTTCTGTCAGTCCGACCTTCAATCTATTGCAACCCACATATAAGGAACATATTAAAGGAGCCCAGATGCCTTCTTCTTTTTATATATGGGTGTTTCGTGATATGGTCAGGAAGGCGGGTTACGCAGAAAGCCTGACTGATGCGTTGGGTTTTTATGGAAAGATGGGGCAAGAGTTGAAAGATGCCTGCCGGAGTGGAGAAATCTCCTGTCTTGACAGAGAACCTACCCTGGTACCACCTTGGAGGTCAGAGTATAATAAATATATTGTCCCATATTTCACCGATATTTTTGTCAAAGCAGTGACTTTCAAGAGCTTCAGGTGTACTGAATATCGGTTTACGAAATGGAGCAGCAGTGCGACCCGTGAAATGGTCAGGGACTATAGATATGTTACCAATGAAGTCCTGGTTCCGTCTTCACCTGCTGAAATCCAAAAGTATCCTGATTTCTATCAAGGAAGATTTTGGATAAGATGTTTAGTTTGAGGACGGGTTTGACTTTAAAAA
>JAOZLO010000159.1 GCA_029934775.1 Desulfocapsaceae bacterium | reverse complement strand
CAAACCCGTCAGCTCCGATCTCATCGGCAAAGGCCTGGGTCACAGGTGCACCACCAACCATTATTTTGACTTGATCTCTTAAACCCGCTTCGACTATGGCATCAATAGTCTGCTTCATCATGGGCATAGTGGTTGTTAACAGAGCTGAAAGACAGACAATCTGAGCATCTTTTTCTTTGATTTGAGCCACGAAGTCTTCAGGACTTATATCAACTCCAAGGTTATGAATTGTCATGCCAGCACTTTCCATCATCATGGAAACAAGGTTTTTGCCGATATCATGAAGATCGCCTTTGACAGTTCCTATTACTACATTGCTTGTCTGAGCACCTTCACCTTCTCCCAGGAGCGGTTTTAAAATACCGACACATTCAGCCATGGCTTTGGCAGCCATAAGTACTTCAGGAATAAACATATCCCCATCTTCCATTTTCTCACCAACAACATCCATACCACTGATAAGACCTTGATTCAGGATTTCTACTGCAGGTATTTCTTCAGCTAGAGCAGCATTGACCAGACCTACGAGTTTATCCTGGTCACAGTTAATCAAGGCATCTTGCATTGCACCATAATCTGTCATTTTTTTCTCCTGTTGTTTGCCGTGATGGCGTTTTTTGCTACATTTTGTGCATCGACTTATTGCACCTGCTTCCCAAATTATTGTTTTTTATTCTTCAACAGCATGGATCCCCTGTGTCGTTGAAATAGAGTTGAAGAATATTTTTCAAGCTTCCATTCCGGTACACGGCACTTCGGACACACCTGGACAAACCATTTATTCCTTAACCATCGACCCGCCCGGCTGTTCAAGGAATTGCTGATGAGAAATTCCTTGTTGCAATGAGTTATTAGCCTGGCAGTGTTACCTGTTGTTTCTATTGACCTGATCCCGTGGAGTTGTCCTGTTCGGGAGGGCCACAGCTTGATTTTATCGATGAGATTAAAAATCCGTACTCTTTTTCGATAATATCGTTTCTTAACAGGTTTCTTTTTTTTCTCTTCTTCTGCCATTATTGATCGTTAAATATCCAACTTTCTTAAAATGGCGGAGAGTCCGGGAGTCGCACCCGGCTGCATGGATTTAGAGTCCATGTGATCCCATCCGATCCACCCTCCGTAATAAAAAAATAGGCTCACCTATTCTTGAATAATCCCTTGTATACTTATTAAATTTAAAAATCTACAAGTATTTTATCCATTTTTTCTATTGCACAATCAGGCAGTGGAAAAGGTGTATGATTATTCATTTTGAGGCATGCTTTTTCTGAAGCAATTTCACATATATACTTGCCGCCAGTGTTCTTTTTCCAGGCTGCTCTTGATTTTCTGTTAAACAGGTCGTTTGCAGGGTTTTTTCGAAGTTCTTTGACATGCTGCAGAGTTTGATCATGCATCATGTAAGAACCAGCAGGTCCAACCTCTTCAATTGCATCAACCGCAAGGCTTCTCTCATCTGTGGAGACACCTTCCAGAATTTTTCTTATGTTCCCCATGCATTCATGGTCCATCATCAATTTAGCCGGGCTGTGCGTCAGGCCGGATTCCATGGCGCCACCACCAAATACTATCGATGCCCCTGCCAGGGCTGCGGTAGTGGCATTTGTTGCATATTCATAGCCTGTCTGGGAATCAAGGCTTACAGCATCAGAGACACCGCAGGCAACACGGCTCGGCAAACCGTAAAAATTGGCCATCTGAACCAGGCTTGCATTAATTATTGCTGATTCTGGTGCGCCCATGGCTGAGACACTTGTTCTCAGATCCATAATTGTTGTAGCACTTCCTAGAGTAACCGGAGTTCCCTTGTTTGCAATCTGGACCAGTGTGAGACCTGCAATTTGTTCAGCCAGAGCCAGAGTCACGGTGCCGGCCAGAGTAACAGGTGCCGTTGCGCCGGAAAGCGGCATAACCATCACCACCAGGCCAAGATTTGAACGAGCTGCCTCAACAGCAACCTCACAGCAGTCTTTACATAATGTAAGAGGGCTGGTGGGACAGAAGCTTGGTGAATAGAAAGGACGAGTCTCAAATATTTTTTTACCGCCCGCTGCAACATAAAGAAGTTCGAGCATTGCCTTTAAATTCTTCACGTTCCCGGCGCCGCCGGAGATATGTTTACCTGTGTTGCGCAAAATGGCATCCAGGCAATGCAGGGGTTGTGACTCGGCAGGAATGTCCCCAGGCGCCATGGTTCGAGCCACTATTCGTATATGCTCAAGGGCATCCTGCAGCCTGGCGGAGTTGGCCATATCTTTTTTAGTGGAACTCCTGAACTCTCCTGTCTCAGGATCCAGGATATTGATACATTGCCCGAAGGCGGTGAATCCAGTCCGGTGGGGCTCTGCTGTGAAGTCATACTTCGAATCTCTCCCATAATAGACAAAGCTCTTTGGTGCGGAACCGATACTGTCTTCAACCAGCCACTGGGGCAGGTTTACTTTGAAGAACCCTTTTTCGGCAGTAACTTTTGCTCCTGCACCTGTAAAAAGATCCGCAGCTGATTGTGACTGAACTTTAAGGCCGGTGGTTTCCAAGGTATACAACACACCGCGATGGATGGCCTTTAGTTGATTCTCGGTAAACCCGCGTAAACCAAAACCGGACATTGCCGGCAGACCCGTATATTCCATTCTCATAATAAAAATCTCCAGGTTGTCTTATTTTTGACTGCAGTCAGGAACCTTTTTATACCCATGTTCAGCAGAAAATATAAATCAGAGCCAATGCACAAATCCTGCCAGTTGGGGAGTTATGGCAGATTGAGTGTTTTCATTTTATTGTAGAGAGTTGTACGGCTTATCCCTAGATATGCCGCCGCCTTACTTTTGTTGTGTTTCGTTCTTTCAAGGGCAGCGCTGATCAGATACGCTTCATGTTCCAGGGTTTTTTCACGGATTTCAAAATTAAAATCAGCATTGCCCTGATCTGAGTGTGGGGAATGGTTCGTGGAATGGATGGGTTTTTCTATGTTGAGCGCGGGAAGATCTGGAGAATATTGTATTAATTGGTGATAGAGATTTTCGAAAATCCCAGAATTGAAATGAACTTGACACATTATTACTATCTGTTCTGTAAAATTGATTAGTTGCCTGACATTCCCCGGCCATGAGTGGTGAAGCAGCTTTTCCATAAACTGGACAGGAATTGAGATGGGATTCAGTTTGTATTTGAGGGAAAATTTTGAAATATACCATTTGACCAGTACGGGAATGTCCTCAACCCTTTCCCTCAGGGGCGGAATATTGATCTGAAGGACGTTAAGCCTGAAGTAAAGGTCTTCCCGGAAGGAGCCGTTGGTGATCTCAGCACACAGTTCTTTATTGGCATTTGCAATTACCCTGACATTGACAGGAATTAGACGATCACCGCCTATGCGCATTACCTCCCGTTCCTGAAGGACTCTCAGCATTAATGTCTGTACTTTCAAAGAAGTTGCTGAGATTTCATCTAGTAAAATGGTCCCTTCATGGGCCATTTCAAACAATCCTGGTTTTCCTGTTTTTTTAGATCCTGTAAACGCGCCTCCTTCATATCCGAACAGCTCACTTTCCAGCAGATGTTCCGGCAGGGCTGCACAGTTGATTGAAACGAAAGGTTGTGCTTTTCTGCTGCTCAACTGGTGTATTCCCTGTGCTACAATTTCCTTACCTGTACCGGTCTCCCCTGTTATGAGAACAGTGCATTCGGTATGGGAAAAGTTTTTTATTGTTTCTATAATATGGGCCATTTTTGAACTGGACCAGATCAGGTCATTGATAGTGTATTTGGCTACCATACCTTTTGCAAGTGAACGCCTGACCTCATGTTCCGACTGCATGAGTCTGGATGAATTCTGGAGGGTGGAAATACAACCCAGCACCTTGCTGCCGAGGAAAACCGGTGAATAGTTTGTGATGTATAATTGACCATTAATCTGCTCAACCCGGTCATTGATCTTAGTTTCAGTTTTTAATACCTGGTCATATAAACCCCAGGGAAGATGTTCCTGGTATGGTGTGTTGGTTATATTTTTATCGCCGATATTCAGTATCTTCCTGGCATTGCGGTTAACAGTCTTAAGCAGGCCATCCTGGTCAACGGAAATAATGCCTTCTGCCACAGAATCAATGATGCTGTGCAGGCGCCGCATCCGGGCTTTTTCCCTGCGGCTGGCGCGTACAACGGATATCGCGTTATCAAATGAAGTTTTAACCGTATCAGCTGAGACTTCAATTTCTACACCTTTCATGCCGTACTTTAGTGCAAACTCAACTCCCAACCCCCCTCCAACAACGACCTCACATCCGTCCAGAGATGATTGATATACCAACTCTTCAAGGCTCCTGGAGTCATGATAAATGCCCTCTATTACCTCTACTTGAAAAAGCCTGGTAATGAGGTCTATTTTCTGCAGTTTTTCTCTGAAATTTGGAATGAGAATTTTATGTCCCAAGCCGGATGCCTTCATCACAGCACCGATCAGGTCTAGAGAAGAATGATGCACGGAAATAACCGGTATTTTAATATTTTCCTGTAATAGATTGGATGTTCCGGTATGACTGAGGATCACTTCTACTCCATCCTTTTCCATGGAAATTGCTTCAGTCACAGCAATTTCAAGGCCTGCGACGGACATGCGCACCTCATATTGAGGATCCAGCGTCATGGTCTTGATGCTGTCTGCGATTGTATTGCTGGAAAAAATAGCGCCTATTATTGTTTTTTTGTTCTGCATTGTTTGCCTGTTCAAATTATGTTTTAAAGTTAATACAGTTTGTAAACAATAAATTACATAATGTCAATCTATGTAAACACTGTGCAGTTTGTCATAAGTGAGCGGCTAGTACTACCTATTGCTCATAAATAGGTAATCCCAAAACTGTGTTATTACAGAGATATTCAAAATTTAAATCGGAATCGGAATCGGGATCGGAATCAGAATCGAAAAGGAATCTAATTATTCTATCCTTACGCGTTTTTGCTGATAACTGATAACTGAACACTGAAAACTTTAGTAAGGAAACAATAACTTTTTCATTATAACCTGTCTCCTGGCATATAGATTGCTATTGTCGGTAGCAGTAAATGCATAAGATTGCCTCTGGAAATTGTTCCCAGGCAATTGCATGGAGTTAACTCGCAGACTTATACGGTTTTTCGTAGGCCGGTTGAGTTACCCCTAACTGTTTTTCAAAGGAGAAGGTAATGAAACGACATCCCAAGATTGGGAAAAGGTCTGGTTCAGGCTTGACGTTTCAGGTGTTATCCGATGATGCGCTGCATGACATTCATGGAGCCACGTTGGAGATCTTATGGAAAACCGGTATCTTTGTTGAGGACGAGGAGGCATTGGATCTGTTTGCCGGCGGCGGCGCCGTGATCAATCCGATAACTAAAATTGTCAAGATACCCCCTTCCATGATTGAAGATGCTGTTCAATCCGCACCTGAAATCGTTACCCTGGCTGGCCGTACACCTGAAAATGATCTGCTTCTGGAACCGGACAGAGTCTATTTTGACTGTTTTGGCGAAGGTATTAAGCTCTTTGATCGTCATTCCAGAGAACTAAGAGCACCGCTGAAGGCAGATCTTGCTGAATCCACACGTCTTATCGATGCTCTGGAGCATATTGACATCTGTCATCGTTCTCTGGGGTCGCATGATGTTACCCCGGAACTTGCTCCACTGCATAATGCTGAAACTATCCTCGCCAATACCACCAAGCATACTTTTCTTGCTGCCGGAAGCGGATGGATACTTGATAAGATTATCAAATTGATTGCTCTGGTTGTTGGCGGAGAAGACAAAATCGGCGAAAGGCCGCTTCTCACCTCGGGCAGTTGTGCTGTCTCTCCTTTACGACTGCCAAGAGACTGTTGTGAAGTGGTTATGAAATCAGCTCGCAAAGGACTGGTCAGTAAAGTCCTGACCCAGTGTATGGCTGGTGGTTCGTCACCTGTAACTATGGCAGGAACATTGGCCCTGCATAATTCAGAGGTCCTCTCGGGTTGTATTTTAAGCCAGCTGGCAAAAAAAGGGGCTGCTTTTATTTATGCCAGTTCCACCTGCAGCCTGGACTTACGATTTGGTACAGCTGTAGTTGGTAATCCCGAAACAGCGCTGATGAATTCGGCTATTGCCGAAATGGCGAAATATTATCTTCTCCCGGTGCAAGTTGCCGGAGGATAGAGCGACAATAAAATTTCTGATGCCCAGATGGGCCATGAAAAGACTCTCTCAGCCTTGTTACCGGCGATGGCAGGTGCCAACGTTATTTACGGGCTAGGAAACACCGAAACGGGAGTCACCATGGACTATGGGCAAATGGTAATGGATAACGAGTTTGCGGGTCTGATTAAGTTCACCGTCGGAGGGATTCCCGTAAGCGATGAAACTTTAGCTGTAGACGTGATCAGGGAAATTGGACCGGGAAAAGATTTTCTCAGTCACAAACATACCATGCGGAACATGAAAACAGCGCAGACTTATCCAAAACTACTGGATCGAAAAATCCGGGACAAGTGGGAAAAAGACGGTTCAAAAACCATTTATGACCGCTCCTGGGAAAGGGCCAATGAAATTATTGATAGTCATACCCCTGAACCGCTCCCGGAAGATGTATTAAAGGGAATGCGTGAAATCGTTTTAGAGGCGGAAGAGGAATTTGCTGCCATGCAGAAAAAGTAGCAAAATAAGGTTTAAGGCGACCAGG
>JAOZLO010000158.1 GCA_029934775.1 Desulfocapsaceae bacterium | reverse complement strand
TTTGTCCCGAAGATTTTATCTCCGGCATCACCAAGTCCAGGCAATATATATCCTACCTCATTTAATCGGTCATCGACCGAAGCAACATAAATATCCACATCGGGATGGGCATCCGTCACCTTCTTCACACCTTCCGGTGCGGCCACAAGAAAAAGACCTTTTATTTTTTTACACCCCGCTTTTTTCAGAGTGTCAATAGTCGCGATCAGGGTGCCACCGGTTGCCAGCATTGGATCGAGAATCAGAGCAATACGTTCTTCGATTTCTTTTGCTGTTTTAACATAATACTCGACAGGCATGAGTGTCTCTTCATTCCGATAATACCCTACAACGCTCACCTTGGCAGAGGGGATGAGATCGATTACACCATTCATCATCCCGAGACCGGCGCGCAAAATCGGCACAATGGTGATCTTCTTCCCCTTCAGTTCTTCAACCTCTACAGATCCAGCCCATCCCTCAATTGTCTTTTTCTGAACAGGCAGATCTTTTGTTGCCTCATAGGTCAGTAATCGAGCAACTTCAGACGAAAGATCCCGAAAATCTTTTGTTGAAATATCATGCTGCCGCATAAGACCAAGTTTATGTTTTATCAATGGGTGATCCGCTATATGTACAGCCATAATACCTCCTGGGGTGTAGTGTCTTACTATGTAACTCTGTCAGAAAAAATAACAGATAAGCGCAGACTTCGGATAAGCACCCTTATGAAGCCAGGGTATAAACTCCGACTTCGAAATTATCTTACGTTCATTCTGCTAAATCGCCAGGCTGTTCAGACAGTAAGCTGTCAGAGGGAATTTGTCCCAGTCTTTTGCTTGACCTGACAGCCTTCAACCCACAGCCTATCAACCTGGGTTGCGGGCATTGCTACCTTGGAAATTACATTCCAAGGTAAAAAATACATACGCGCCTCTGTTATAAAAAAAATCGGAAAAATAGCAAGGTATTTTACAGATCAGAAACCAGCAGAACTGATCATTTTAAGGTTCTGGCTTTACCGATTCTGGTATGTGGAAGAAGTTCTACAGCGATAATACTGGAAAAAATCAGAGCGCCTCCAAGAAACTGCATAATCGTCAGTCGTTCACCTAAAATCAGCATTCCACCCAGTGCTGCAAAAATCGTTTCGGAGCTGAGAATTATTGCAGCATCTGCAGCCGGCGTATACCTCTGTCCCACAACCTGAAAAGTGAAAGCCATTCCAACAGAAAAAATACCCACATAACAGATACCCAAGATTGCACCAGAAAAGTCCGCCATTACCGGAGATTCTATAAAATAGCCAAAGATCAGACCGATTATTCCACAGACGGCAAACTGCACCACAGCGACCACCAGAGGAGCCCTGGTAATCACTGCCATAGCTCCAACAAGCATTACATGAACTGCCCAGAAAATTGTACTTGCAATAACCCACAGATCTCCTTCGGCAAACTCGAGCCCCTTGGCCCCACTCATGATATATGTACCGATAAAACAGCCGATTGATGCGGGCCAGACAACAAAATGCACCCTACGTCTCAAGAAAAAAAGACCGAGAAATGGCACCATGGGGACAGAGAGTGCCGTTAAAAAACCTGCGTTCGTAACAGTGGTACGAAGAATGCCGTGTTGCTGAAGAGCTGCTGCTGTGAACAAGACAATACCGGTCGCAAGAAGAGACAGCCAATCTTTCAGTCTGAACTTTCTCTCCACTTTTTCCACTCGCCTGAACTGCCTGAATGCGAAAGGAAAAACGATAAGTGCACCTACAAAAAAACGTGCTCCTGTAAAACTGATAGTGCCAAGATTTCCAATGCCTACCTGTTGAACCACAAAGCTGCTTCCCCAGATGGCAGCCGTCAGGGCAAGGAGCGAATTTGCCTGTAATCGATTCATATTCTTCCTATGTTGGTACTCTATACCCTTTTTCCCGGCAGCAAGTATACATCTGCTTACTCGTTTTTCAACTTCTTCAGCGCACTTATACAGGATGTTTCCGCAATAACTTTCCTCCATCTTTCGATTCAATATCTTTTCGCCAATTTTAGCTTTCATATGAAATACAAATTGACATTATTGAACCTACATTGAATAATGGCTCGACATCACAATCATAACTATACAGGTTTTAACACCCCATGGACATTCTATCTTCACGCCAAAACAAGATCCTTGCCCTGGCCGGAAAAGACGGGAGAGTTGATGTGGAAGAGTTATCCATCACCTTCGACGTTTCTCCACAAACTATCCGAAAAGATCTCAATATCCTTTGTGACAGGCAGCTTCTGCAGAGAGTCCACGGTGGAGCTATTGTCGGATCGGGCATTGAAAATGTAAGTTACGAAGCGAGAGGTCTGCTCGCCCCCGAATCGAAAAAAGCGATCGGCAAAATAGCTGCCACATTAATTCCCGATAACAGCTCACTGCTCATTAATATTGGCACAACAACTGAACAGGTCGCTTATGCTCTTAAGGATCACCGGGGACTGCTGGTCATTACAAATAATGTTAACGCGGTTGCCATTATGAAGGATTTTCTCGGCATAGAGCTGATTATTGCCGGTGGTCAGGTTCGCCGTTCAGATGGGGGGATAATCGGCGTCGCTGCCGTAGACTTTATCAATCAGTTCAAGGTTGACTATGCTGTCATAGGTGTCTCTGCCATCGATGAAGATGGTTCCCTGCTCGATTATGATTTCAGAGAAGTTCGTGTGGCCCAGGCTATTATAGAAAATGCACGCCATGTTATTCTGGTAGCCGACAGAATGAAACTCGAACGTAACGCTCCTATTCGCATCGGTCATATCTCTCAGATCAACACAATCGTCATGGACGATGAACTTCCGCAAAAGCTCCATGCGTCCTGCAAAAAACATGAAGTTGATATGGTTATAGTTAATAAATAGTTGATGCTATTGAGAAATATTCGAACCATTATATTTTTACTTGAAAGTGTATTTTTTTCAATTACGACCTTGCATGTTTTCACTTGAAACTTAATGTTAGGAAAAACGAAACAACCCCCATGCTGGTATCCTTGCGTTTCTGACTCCAATACTGTTTCACGGTTCGAAGTCGGAGTTTATACCCTGGCTTCATAAGGGTGCTTATCTCTTGTTTTTTATACCCCTCAGGGGGTACGGGGTACTGAACTGAGTTACAGCTTTTACGGAGTAAGACACTAAACTTTTAATTCAGGTAGAGCTATTAAAACTTCAATTTTCGATCTTGCTATTATTGGCGGTGGTATTAACGGCACAGGGATTGCCCGTGATGCTGCAGGCCGTGGTTTATCTGTTTTTCTCTGTGAGCAGAACGACCTGGCCAGTGGAACATCATCGGCCAGTACCAAGCTTATTCATGGCGGCTTACGCTATCTCGAGCATTATGAATTTCGCCTGGTAAGGGAGTCACTCAAAGAACGCGAGGTACTTCTCAATGCCGCCCCCCATATTATATGGCCGTTGCGCTTTATACTTCCCCACCATAAAGGATTACGCCCATCCTGGTTGATACGGCTCGGGCTCTTTCTCTATGACCATATAGGGGGCAGGAAAATACTGCCGGGAACAAGCAGTGTGAACCTTGCCACAGACGAAGCCGGAACATCACTTAAAGGCAACTACAAAAAAGGTTTCGAATATTCCGACTGCTGGGTGATGGACAGTCGTCTTGTTATCATCAATGCCCAGGATGCAGCTGCAAAAGGGGCGGAAATACGAGTGAGAACACAACTCATCTCCGCTGAAAGGGCCGAGGGAATCTGGACCTTAAAAATTCTCGATAAAAACAGCGGCAAAGTGAGTACCACACAGGCCCGGGTTCTTGTCAATGCCGCCGGTCCCTGGCTTGACACTCTGCTCCCTCATATTTCCCATACCAGAACAGCGGAACATATTCGCATGGTGAAGGGAAGTCATATACTTGTCAGGCAGCTCTTTACCCATGAGCGTGCCTATATCTTTCAAAACAATGATGACCGTATTATCTTTGCAATACCCTTCCAGAACAAATTTACCCTTATCGGTACCACCGATGTGGACTACCACGGCAAGCCTGATGAAGTGAAGATTGACTCTGAGGAGATCAGTTATCTCTGCAAGGTTGCCAGCGAATATTTTATTACGCAGATCGGCCCTGAGGATGTAGTCAGCAGCTACTCGGGAATCCGGCCTCTTTTTGATGACGGTACAAGCGATGCCAAAGCCGCTACCCGGGATTATGTTCTCAAACTCGACACTGGAGATGAAGAAGCTCCGCTGCTTTCCATCTATGGTGGTAAAATCACTACCTACAGAAAACTTGCGGAATCAGTTCTTAAAAAACTCTCGCCATTTCTCCCCGGAATGAAGACAACCTGGACAGAAGGAGCCAACCTGCCGGGGGGAGACTTTTCGCCTGACGGATTTACCGGTGAGGTAAACAAACTCTTAGCAGCCTGCCCGGCTATCTCAAAAGAGCATGCAACCCGCCTCATCAGAACCTACGGCACCTGCAGTCATGAAATGACACAAAATATCAAAACAACGGAAGAGCTCGGCACTCATTTTGGTCACCAGCTCTATAGCTTTGAGGTCGATTATCTGCTTTCCCATGAATGGGCACAAAATGCTGAAGACGTGCTCTGGAGGCGTACCAGGATGGGTCTCTTTTTAAGCCCGGAGGAAACTGTGCACCTTGAGAACTATATAATTGAAAAATCTTCTATACTGACAGCAACAGACGAGGAGAAGTAAATGGTAACCCATATACTCGCAATTGATCAGGGGACAACTTCCAGCCGCGCAATTATCTTCAACGATAAGTTTGAAATAATAGCCCAGGCACAACAGGAATTTGAACAGTTTTTTCCACAATCCGGCTGGGTAGAACATTATCCGGAGGAAATATGGTCCACTACTCTTGCCACCTGCAGGCAGGCACTGAAAGAATCAGCGCTTTCTCCTTCAGATATTGCGGCAATCGGTATAACCAATCAGAGAGAAACCACCATTATCTGGGATAGAGAGACTGGAAAGCCTGTCTATAACGCCATCGTATGGCAGGATCGGAGGACAGCAGAATTTTGCCGGGAATTAAGCAGGCAAGGTAAGGATCAAATAATTACCTCTAAAACCGGGCTTCTGCTTGACTCATATTTTTCCGGGACCAAAATCAAATGGATACTCGACAATGTAGAGGGAGCAAAAGAAAAAGCTGCAAATGGAAAGCTTGCTTTCGGCACGGTTGACACCTACCTCCTCTGGCGACTGACAGGTGGTAAACAACACGCGACAGATGCAACAAATGCATCACGTACCATGCTGTATAATATTCACGAAAACAGATGGGATGAAGAGCTCCTGCAGCTCCTTGATATCCCTCCTGCACTTTTACCCGAAGTGAGGGATTCTTCAGCTGACTTTGGGCTAGCTGAAGAATCGCTTTTGGGTGGCGCTGTTCCCATTAGGGGTATTGCTGGAGATCAGCAGGCAGCCCTTGTCGGTCAGGCATGTTTTCAGCCCGGAATGATAAAGTCCACCTATGGTACCGGCTGCTTCGTTGTTCTTAATACAGGTAGTCGGGCTGTAATTTCAGACAATAAACTGCTCACCACTATCGGTTATCGACTAAATGGAGTGACAACCTATGCCCTTGAAGGCTCTATCTTTGTAGCGGGGGCAGCTGTCCAGTGGATGCGGGATGCAATGGGACTTATTAAAACAGCCTCTGATACCGGCACACTTGCCAGACAGGCTGATGAAAGCCAGGATGTCTATCTTGTTCCTGCCTTTACCGGACTTGGAGCACCCCACTGGGACCCCGACGCCAGAGGTGCAATCTTCGGCATCACTCGCGCAACCGGACCCGCTGAACTCTCACGGGCCGCACTTGAATCAGTCTGCTACCAGACCAGGGACCTTCTTGAGGCGATGCGGGGAGACTGGAAAGAAATGGGAAAAACTGTACTGCGTGTGGATGGTGGCATGGTTGCCTCAGACTATACCATGCAGTTCCTGGCTGATATCCTCAATGCCCCGGTGGATCGGCCAGCAGCGCTGGAAACCACCGCTGTCGGTGCAGCTTATCTTGCCGGGCTGCAGGCAGGAATCTTTCCGCCCCCTGAAGAATTAGGTGACACCTGGAAATGTGATACACGTTTTGAGCCATCCATGGAAGAAAGACAGAGGGTCAAAAAATATGACGGCTGGAAGGATGCCATAGCACGAACTTTGAGCAGATAAAATGCTGCCGTAAGGGCAGCACTTTATCTGCTCAGACAGACTCCCAAACAAAATCACCTCTTTCTGGGTGGGAGAACATCGGTAATTGAGCCATCGACAATCTCCGCCGCAAAGCCAAAGGTCTCGGCAAGGGTGGGGTGCGCATGAACAGTTTTACTTATGTCCTCAGCATTGGCTCCCATCTCAAGAGCAAGTACCGCCTCGTGAATAAGTTCACCAGCATTCAGCCCACAGATTCCAGCACCTATAATCCGTCCGCTCTTTTTGTCAAAAAGCACCTTGGTCACACCCGAAAAAGCGCCTACACTCAGCGCCCTGCCACTTGCACCCCAGGGAAATTTTCCTTTTGAGAAATCAATCTTCTTTTCTTTCGCCTCTTTTTCAGTCATCCCCATCCATGCAACTTCGGGTTTTGTGTAGGCGACAGACGGGATAGTCATCGGGTTAAAAACAACATTATGTCCCGCAATATTTTCTGCAGCCACTTTAGCCTCATGGGTCGCCTTATGGGCCAGCATCGGCTCACCAACCACATC
>JAOZLO010000157.1 GCA_029934775.1 Desulfocapsaceae bacterium | reverse complement strand
AAGGAGGGCTGATGACCTTCCTTAATGCCATGACCGGGGCCGATATTACCTACTATCCCTTTGCTACAAGGAACCTGAAAGAATATTTTAACATCATGGATGTATATTGCGATGTTGTATTTAACCCTCTTTTAAGCCTGCAAACATTTGAACAGGAAGGATGGCACTACCATCAGGAAGGAACAGATACTCCTCTACAATACCAGGGCGTGGTATACAACGAGATGAAAGGAGCCTTCTCTGATCCGATCCGATTTCTCTTTCATCATATTTTTTCAGGTTTAATGCCCGGTTCAACCTACGCCCATGAATCAGGAGGGGACCCGAAAAATATCCCGGATCTCAGTTACAAAGAGTTTTGTGATTTCCATGAAAAACATTATCACCCATCCAACGGTATGTTTTTTGTCTATGGCAACGCACCACTGATAGATGAACTCAACTTTCTCCAGGACAGATTCTTCTCCACCTTTTCAGAAAAAAGAAATCGAGTAGGTATAGAGGAAGGAAGAGTGGCTACCAAACCACTCTTCACAACTGATACATATGCTGTAGACTCTGAGGATACAAAAGACAAAACCTTTCTGGCTATTGGCACAAATGTTTCAACGACAGCTAACCGGGAAGAGAATACAGCCTTTCAGATTATTGCAAATATCCTCTTTAACTCAGATGGATCACCTCTGAAAAATGCTATTGTGTCGAGCGGATTATGTAAAGATTTTGGAGGTCTATACCTTGCAGGATCCTGCCATAGAACAATTATGATCAGTTACCTTATTGGCAGTGAACCGGAGCATCGTGATGATTTCCTTACACTCTACACGGATACCCTGCAGAAAATGGTGGAAGAGGGGCTGGATCACGACCTGGTACTCGCAGAACTGAATAAATTCGAATTTAACTTCAGGGAAGAATCAAGCAAGGCCCAGCGAGGACTCGACCGAATCGGCAGGGCGATGAATGCGCTCAAATATGGCAACGATCCGTTTCTCTATCTCACAGGCGAAGAACTTATTAAAAAAATCCGCCACAGGGCATTAAACGAAAACTATTTTGAAGAGTTGATAAATAAATATTTGATAGACAATCCTGCAAACGTCACTGTTACACTGGTTCCAGATCCAGGAAAACAACTCCAGAACCAGAAGGAGGAACAGCAGCGACTGACAGACTACGATGCAGTCGTAACCGGGAAAGAAAGAACAGAACGCATTGAAAAAACCAACAGAATGATGGAGGAACAGCAAACCCCCAACAGTGTTGAAACCCTTTCCCTGCTACCACAACTTACCCTGAAAGACCTTTCGACCGAGATCGACTTCCATGCTGTCACGCCGGGGGAAATGTCTGGTCGGCAACTGCTCACCAGTGACCTGGAGACCAATCATATCTCCTATATCGATATCGGTTTCAATTTTTCCTGTCTCCCGCCGCGCCTGCTTCCATGGCTCGACCTTTTTGGCACCATCCTCACAGAAATCGGGACAAAGAGGCTCGATTACAAATCCTTTGCAAAGGAAATAGCCACCTGTACAGGTTCTTTCTCTCATTCTCTCAACACCTACACCCGGCGCCAGGAAGCTGGCATTACAAACCCGGTACTCTGGCTGCATCTTAAATGTTTACCTGACTACCTTGAAAAAGCGCTTCGCCTTCTTGCAGAAATTTTCTCAAGTGTATCATTTAAAGATACGGCAAGAATCCGTGAAATAGTCGGCCGGGAATTTGCCTGGGCTGAACACGCTGCCCAGAGCGAGGGATACAACCTTCCAACCACCCGGCTCTTCTCACACCTGAGTACAGCGGGGAGATACGGAGAAATGTTCAGCGGCGTAACCGCCTATCAGGCTGTTAAAAATCTCGCCATCAACTACGACCGGGAAGAAGAGAGTTTCCTGGCAGCCATGGAGGAAATGAGATCCCTCCTTTTCAACAAAAACAATCTCCTTTTTGCAATTACCGCTAACGGTCAGGAGATCGACCATTTCAAACAGGTTGGCGGCTGTCTCAGCGAGGCCCTTGGTTCCGCAAAACCTGCACCGCAACCTCTCCCCAACCTCTCTCTTGCCAGACACGAGGCCTTTATCACCTCCGCCGAAGTGGTCTTTGCAGTTCAGGGTGGGAATCTACTGAAAGACGGAAAAGGGTATAACGGCCATTTTGAAGTATTAAAAACCTATCTCTCCCGGGATTATCTCTGGAACAGTGTCCGCCAGATGGGTGGTGCATACGGCTGTTTTATCCAGTTTGGCCAGCTAAGCGGCAACCTGGCTTTTGTCAGCTACCGTGACCCTCAGGTTAAAAAAACATACGACGCCTACAATGCTGTCCCCGAGATTGTTACCAACCTGGATCTTCCTGCAGAGACAATGGCTCAGTTAATAACCGGAACCTACGGCAACTTTGATCCGCACCAGAGCTCCGCAGCCAAGGGAGCAACCGCCAGAAATGAATATTTAAACGGCATTGATACAGAATATAAACAGCGCAGGATTGAGGAGATAATTCAGACAACGGCAGCAGACCTTCGCAGTTTTGGCCCGGCATTCTCCCGGATGATGCCCGAGATCCATCGTACAATTATCGGCAACAGAAGCAAAATAGAAGCGGACGGTGAGCTTTTTGATGTGCTGACAGAACTTTAACATTCCACAAGGGGTATTTAGTTTCTTACTTTTTTTGACAAGATTACAGAAGTAGGGTGCTAAAAAAACACATACGCTTTAACGCAGTGGGGGGGCATACTGCAACCCCCCATTATTCCATAGATTATTAAGTCCACGATCGACTTTCAGCAACGATTTTGAACCGAAATTGCGGTCAAAGAGTTCGCCGTAATTTCCGACCTGTTTAATGATCTGGTAGAACCAGTCATCCTTCAAACCCAATCCCTTACCCACACTCCCTTCCTGCCCCAGCAGTCTTTTTACAGCCAGTTTGTCACTGACCTTCATCTCTTCAACATTCGTCGAATCAATACCAAGTTCCTCGGCGGCAACCATTGCATACAAAGTCCACTTAACAATATCAAACCAGGTATCATCACCCTGCCGAACTGCCGGCCCCAGTGGTTCCTTGGATATTACATCGGGCAGTACCACTGCACTCTCCGGATCTGTCAATCCAAGCCTTAACCCATAAAGCCTCGACTGCTGCATGGTTATCAGATCACATTTATTTTCCTCAAACCCCTTAACTGCAAGATCCGGAGTCTCAAAAGATACCTTCTGAAATTCAATGTTGTTCCTTGTGAAATAATCAACAAGGTTCTCCTCCATAGTCGATCCGGCCTGGCTGCAGATCTTTACTTTTTTCAGATCAGAAATATGTTTCACATCAAGTGTTCCTGCAACCAGTAATCCCTGGCCATCATAATAACTGATTCCGGTGAAATTCACTGCCAGTGCCGAATCACGGCTGAAGGTCCATGTTGCATTTCTTGAGAGAATATCCACCTCTCCTGAAAGCAGGGCCGTAAAACTCTCATTTTCAGCAAGAGGCATATACTTTACCTCTCCGGCATTTCCAAGGGTAGCCGCAGCCACCCCCCTGCATATATCCACATCAAATCCGGCCCAGTTTCCCTTCTCATCAACGGTTGAGAAACCGGCAATACCTGTAGAGACACCACACTGTAAAAAGCCCCGCTTTACGACTTCGTCTTTAACCGCAGCCTGGGCAGATACGGCAAAAAAGACTGCTATTATCAGCAACCACATATGACGCATATATTTTTTATTCATCATTTACTGTCACTCAGGATAGTATTTGTTGTCATGATTACAATTTATATATAAACATACCTAAAGATACCAATCATAACTGCACTTGTCTATCTAAAGCATTTCGGAAGACATGTCGGGAGACTGTCCTAGAATAGACATTTTTCCAGCAGGCTAACCACGGTTCACTCACTTTGCCCAGAAAACCTCACTATACAGCGCGATTTACAGCTGCCGAAACACTCTGCAGCCTTTTTCAGTCCAACTCCTCCGTTAAAATTCTTTTCGACACCAATGCAGCAAAATATAGTCTCCCCGCCAGAGAACGTAACCTGGCTATGAACATGGTATATGGCGTGCTCCGGCAGCGGCAATTCCTCGATAGAATCCTGCAGATACTGAGCAAAACACCAATCCGCAAGCTTCATCCCTTTGTCCATCAAACAGTGGCTGTCGGTCTCTACCAGATATTTTTCCTAGACCGAATTCCTCCCTCTGCAGCAGTCAATGAGGCGGTCAACAGCTGCAAGGTAAAAGGTATACCTAAAAGACTCCATGGATTTGTTAATGGTATTCTTCGTGAAGCTATTCGCCAAAAAGAAAATAATAACCTCACAGAAACTGCGCTCACAGAACAAAACGGTCAACCGATCTATAATCATCCACACTGGCTGGTCACCAGATGGATAAAACATTACGGCAGACAGGAAACAGCCCGCATCTGTGAGGAGAACAACAAGGAACCCCTCCTGGTACTGCGACTGAACAGTCCACTTATCTCCACAGTTGATTTCTGTAATCAACTGGAACAGCAGAAAATAGCCCACAAACCAGGTACATATTGCACAGACAGTATCGTACTGCCTCATTTCCGAGGTTCTATAGAATCGATCCCGGGGTTTGAACAGGGTTTTTTTCAGGTCCAGGACGAAGCCGCCCAGCTGGCAACCCGGCTGCTTGCTCCTTTTAAAAACGGTGGGAATTATCTCGACGGCTGTGCAGGCCTGGGGGGCAAGACAAATCATCTGCTGCAGCTCGGATTACAGCACAATTTAAAAATATATGCAGTTGAACCGGAACAACGTCGCCTGGACAAACTTCTTGAAAACCAACTTCGCCTGTTCCCTGAAAGCCGTCTCTCTGTTCATAAAGAAAATCTCCAAGATTTTGCCGAAAGAGAGACCGTACAATTCGACGGCATCCTCATTGATGCCCCCTGCTCCGGTACCGGAGTTATTGGCCGTCATCCTGATATCCGCTGGAACAGAAAAGAACAGGATCTCCTGCGATACCAGAAAAAACAACTTGACCTGCTCGAACAGGCAGCCGGATTACTTGGACCAAAAGGTGTCCTCGTCTATGCCACCTGCTCCCTGGAACCCGAAGAAAACCAAACTGTTATACGTTCTTTTCTTTCTACCCGGACCGATTTCAGACTGACAAATTGTGCGGAACAACTCCCGAAAACTGCACACCAACTTATCAAAGATAACTTTTTCTGCCCTCATCCCTCAACAACCATAGATGGTTTTTTCAGCGCCCGAATGCAGCGGGAATAATATTCCCCGACTGTTTTTCTTTGCCAAGGTCACATCTCTATTGTACATTCCCGTCATACGATTTTGAGTTTTTACGAAATTCTCAACCATGGATTAAAAAAAATGGCAGAAATAAAAAGCACAATGGAAATGGTTCTGGAACGTGCTGCGAAGATGACAGCAGAGATGACTCCTGTAACCAACGATGACACCTTAATAAATGACGGGATGCGAATTGGTGCAGATTTCCTTAATGAAAAAATTACTGATCCACACCAGGAGCTCCTCAATCAAACCGCCGAAACACAGATCCCGATCAGAAAAGGAATAGCCCGGACTCTCCTGCGTAACATTGTCCTCCCTCGAGATGAAAACCTGCAGAAATCCGGTGCAGCTGCCATCAGAGGTATTTTACTCCTCGCCCGTGACTCAGGTGAAATTGCAACAATCTGCAAAGAACTCCAGCAGATAATTGAGCAGTACAGCCAACACAAAGAACAGACAATTCAGCAACTCAAAGATGCACTACAAGCCCAACTTG
Source organism: Desulfocapsaceae bacterium (assembly GCA_029934775.1). Classification (GTDB taxonomy): domain Bacteria; phylum Desulfobacterota; class Desulfobulbia; order Desulfobulbales; family Desulfocapsaceae; genus Desulfomarina. Next base: position 947 of record JAOZLO010000157.1, on the reverse strand, counting down.
AACAGCAGCAGATGAGCGCAGAACAAGCCCACCAGAGAACAGTCAACCCGGCAATGCATCCTCAATACAAAGAGGAATTAACAAAAGTGCTGACCAGCCTCAATAACCAGTATAATGAGGCTATGACACAACGCAAGGAGACAATTTTCAATCGCCTCTGCCATGCAAACTCATAAATCCGGATAACTGAAAAACAGATGAACTACTCCAGACGAATTAAGAAACTCCAGGGAACCCTGCGACGAAAAAAAATTGATGCCTTTCTGGTGAGCCAACCTGAAAATAGACATTACCTTACCGGCTATCGTGGAGGCGATCATGGTATAGGAGAAACTTCAGGAGTGCTCATTATACCCGCATCGGGACCGGTTTTGCTTCTTACGGATTTTCGATATCAACTTCAGGCGGAAAAAGATGTCCCCTGGGCAACGGTTGTAATATACACGAAAGGATTACCTAAACTGCTCGGAGAATTACTGCCGGATCTCAAAGTGAAACATCTCGGTTTTGAAAGCCACTATACCCTCTGTTCCTTTGCGGAAGAAATAGGTACAGTTCTGAAAAAAAAAGGTGTCTCCCTCGTCCCGACCAGTGGGCTTATTGAAAAAATGCGTGTTGTCAAAGATGAAGATGAAATCGACCTCATCCGGACATCCGTCCGTTTAAACGAAGAGGTCTTTCAGGAAATTTATCCCGTAATTTCAAGAAGCCAGAGCGAGATAGAAGTGGCCCTCGCCATTGAATCACTTATGCGCAGGAAAGGGGCGGAAGCTGTCAGCTTTAACTCAATAGTCGCATCAGGAAAAAATGGTGCGCTACCCCATGCAGTTCCTGGGAACAGTTCTATAAAACCCAACAAATCCCTGACTATAGATATGGGCCTTATCCTGAAAAGCTACTGTTCTGACATGACAAGAAATTTTGTCCCGGGAAAGGCGACTAAAAAA
>JAOZLO010000156.1 GCA_029934775.1 Desulfocapsaceae bacterium | reverse complement strand
TGATTTTGCAGCACGTAACTACCGGAATCAACGACGTCTTTTTCTCTGTGATGGCGATGCCCTGATTCTCCCGCAAAAACGACTGGTGAAAATTCTTTCCGCCATACAAACCAAACTACCCTGGGTCAGGCGAATTGGCACATACGCAAACACCAAATGCATAAAACGCAAAAGCCCGGAAGAACTCGATGAACTGCATGACCTCGGCCTTACCATGGCCTATATGGGCCTGGAATCCGGAGACAACGTCACACTCCAGAATATTAACAAAGGTTCTGATGCAGAGCGGATGATCGAGATGGGACAAAAAATCCGTACAAGCGGCATAAAACTCTCTATTACCGTTCTGCTCGGCATAGCCCAGAAAGAGCGCTCCCATATCCATGCCAAGGAATCCGGAAGAGTCCTCTCCGCAATAGATCCTGAGTATGTGGGTGCTTTAACTCTTATGCTCACACCTGGAACACCACTGTTTCAAGCATCTCAAGAGGGTAAGTTCTATCTGCTCAACTCCATGGAAATGCTGGAGGAACTGAGGCTCATGCTTGCCAGTACGGAGCTTACAAAAGGTTATTTCCATGCCAATCATGCTTCCAACTATCTGCCGATTAAAGCGAAATTACCCCGGGACAAAATCGCTACCTTGAAACTTATCGATGAAGCACTAAAGGGAAGAGTTACACTCAAACCTGAATATATGCGCGGTCTCTGATCGCCACCTCTATACAGGTAAGCCAGTCACTGAAAACAGCAATCCCCCTTGCTGCCCAAGCAACCAAGGGGGATTGAGACAGCCTGCAGCAGTTCCTGTTAGAACTTGTAATACAAACCGGTAGTAATGAGAAGCGCTGAAGCATTGGTAAATTCACCATATACCGTGTCAGTCGGATTAACCTCCACTACGCGACTCTCTTTGTAGTCATACAGGGCAGCAATTCCCAGATCCATATTTTCACTGACTTTGAATTGCATACCGACAGAATAGAGCCATGCATCTGAATCCGGCAGCTCAAAACCTACATTTTCGTCCGGAGCAGGGTTGCTATCATATCCAAAACCGCCCATTAAAGTAAAGGTATCACTCACTGCGTAGGTCACACCAATACGAAAAGCATCAGTATCATCCCACTCTCTGGCCTGGGGAACTTCAAATGGATTGCCTGGAATTGCAGGGCTGAAATTGAAATCTAGAAATTCATACTCTGACCAGAAGGTTCTGTCCCAGGTAAGCTCAACATTCAAATTATCGACCACGTCATAGGCAACCGAAAGGGCAAAAACAGCTGGAAGAGGTACTGATACCTCAGCATCAAGGGTCATCAGGTTACCCATCAGGTTCAAGTCTGCCGTATCCTCAAAATCCAGATCGACATTGGAGCGATAGGTGGCGGAGATATTAAGTTTATCCACCGGTTTATAGGCCAGAGCTGCATTCCAGCCCCACTCCAGTGTATCTCCTTCCATCTCTCTTGAAAGAGGTTTGCCAAGTCCACTGGCATCACTTCCCACCGTAGCATCGGCATACACCATACGCACACCACCAGCTATAGAGAAGGTATCACCCAAGCCGTAGGAAACAGTAGGGTTCATCTCAATAATCGTCAGAGAAAACTCCTCTGCAAAAGCTTTTGGATAAATATCTTCCCATTGTTTAGACAATCCACCCGGCGCAACGATCGCCAGTCCAAAACGTGCACCACCATAGGAAGGGGATACAACAAAACCGGTGGGTATTATAAAATTCTCACTTTCCGATTCACCGCTGTACATCGACATACGGGAATCCTCATATTCAATTGGAGAAAGGTAGAGATAGGTCAAATCTGCCTCAAGATGCCAGGTATCAGCCATCCAGGACATGTTGGCAGGATTATAGTATGCGGTATCACCCCGACTGGATGATGCCACATTGGCACCTGCTTTCGCTGTTGAATCAACTGACTGCTCAGGTATGCGCCATCCTGAAGCCATGGCAGAACCCGCTGCAAATATTGACGCCAGTGCAAGTACAGAAATCTTTTTTTTCATTCTTCTCTCTCCTCAGTGTTATTAACTTTCAGACCTGTCAATACTGGTGACAGACGCCCCATATAACCATATCTTCTTCAACTTATTCAAATTGCAACTCTATTGTTTTTGACCTTTACGTTCAAGTTAACACTGTGAGTAAATCCACACTTTTACAATAACCTTCTGTGTAATATATAACCATGATGAATGTCAACAAAAAATCGAAGCTGAACGGGTTGACATACTCGCTTTGCACCTCTCACAGAAAAAATATAGTACAGCTGTTCAACGTCCATTTACCGTAATTTTTCAATCTCTGCTAAAATATCGCCTTCCATCTTCATCGCACCATTATCATTTCGAATAACAAAAGTGACCAGAGCGTCAGCCGCAATTTTTTTTGTACTTTCCAAAACCATCTCCTGCTTCAGGATAACACTTTTGTTACCAATCTTCTCAAGTCTGGTTGTGAGGGATAGAGTTTCCCCCACGGCAACAGCAGTGCGATAATTCACATTGATATTAACGACAAGAAAAATCAATCCCTTTGCGGCCCATTTTTTAAGATCGATTTTTGATTCTAGAAGAGCCCACCTGTCTTCTTCGAAAAACTCGAGATACCTTGCATTATTGACATGGCCGTAAAAGTCAGCATGGTATCCCCTCACCTTTATCTCAGTTAAATATTTCATTTGCTGATCTCTACAAAGCCTGTATTTTTTCTGTAAAAAGAGGAATAAACTCCTTTAAATCTGCAACAACCAGAACATCAGCAGCTTCAGCAATAGGGGCATCCCTGTCTGTATTCACAGCAACAATGAATTCTGATTTTTTCATTCCTGCCAAATGCTGAATGGCCCCAGAAATTCCACATGCCACATAGAGTTTTGGCGTTACTGTCTGACCTGTGGTTCCAACCTGACGATTATGCTCAACCCATTCAGAATCAACTACGGGCCTGCTTGCTCCGTATTCACCCCCCAGCGCCTTGGCCAGGTTTGCGATCATTTCAACATTTTCAGGCTTGCCAATTCCCCTTCCGCCACTGACAATAACCTGGGCTTTGCCAAGATCTAAACCACCACTTTCGGCCTGCTCATACCCTGTAAATTCAACTCTGCCCTCGCCATTTCCTTCAACTTTTTCAACAACTGGAGTGCCCACCGGATCTTCGGGTAAACCAAAGGCACCCGCCTGGATGGTAACAACAGACTGTTTTGTTTTAACCAGTACATCCCTACGCAGTTTTGCGTTACAAAGAGGAACTACAGGGATCTCGTCAACAACCTCGACGATCTCGGAAACCTGCGCTGCTTTCAGCGCAAAAGCCACCCTGGGTGCCAGATCCCAGCCATAGGAGGAGTGGCTGAAAGCCACCATATCAACCTGCTCCTTTTCGACGACATCAAGAATAAACTGCTTATGTCCGTCAGGATTATATTCGCCATAGATCTTCGCATCAGCAAGATAAAGCGTTCCACTATATCCAGGCAAATCATTCTCACTGCCCACTAGACACATAACACTCTCAGCACCCATTTTGTCACTAAAATCCATCAACTCATTACAACAGGCAAGCAACTTTCCATCTCTGTATTCCGCAACAAGTAATAATTTCATAATTTGCTCCTACGTTAAAACAGTGGTTTTCTCTTTCAGGATCCCAATCAACTTATCAGCCAGTTCAGCGACACCTCCTTCCAGAATAAGCCCAGTACCTTTTTTCTCTGGGAAGTATATCCTGGCCGTTTCCTGTCTTGATTCGACTTTGAGCAGATCTTCAACAGGGATGGAGAGCAGCTCTTTTCTTTTAGCCTTCATTATATTGGGCAGAGTCGGGTAGCGGACTGTATTTAATCCTAGCTGACAGGTAACAGTCAAAGGAGTCCTGGCAGTAACACATGCCTTCATACCGCCTTCAAGCTCCCGTTTGACACTGACAACTCCGTCGGAGTAAGAAAAATCAACAATAGTTGAAACACCTGGCATATCAAGAAATTCTGCTATTAATAAGCCCACCTGAGCACTTCCTTTATCCTGGGACTGCATGCCTGTAAAAACCAGATCAAAACTTTTGTCTCTGGCATACTCGGCTATAATACCCGCTTTTTCGTACGGTTCTTTGCTGTTTGAATCATCGTCAGCAATGTGAACCCCGCGATCACATCCCATTGCCAGTGCTTTTTTCATGGTTTCTTTAACCTGGTCTCCTCCTATGCACAGAACAGTCAGGTCTGCATCCTTAACCTGTTCTTTAAGCTGAACGGCCTGTTCAACTGCATATTCATCATACTCGTTCATTCTCCAGACCAGATCACTTTTTTCATACCAGGTACCATCAGAATCAACCTTGAATTTTGATTCCATATCAGGAACCTGCTTAATACAGACAAGAATTTTCATATGTTCCCTCCGGTTCTCATTACGATTTTTCAATCCTTTCTACCAGTATTTCAGCTATATCTCTTGGCTGGAGCTGGTCTTCAACTTCAGCTCCTTTGACCCCGTCTTCAAACATGGTCAGGCAGAAGGGGCAGTTAGAAAGTAGAACTTCTGCGCCGGTCTCAACAGCCATTTTCACTCTAGCTATGTTAATTCGCTCGCCAATTTTTTCTTCTGCCATAATCCGGCCACCTCCGGCACTACAGCAAAAACTCTCTTCACGATTTTTTTCCATCTCAACCAAAGCCCCACCTGCAGCTTCAATGAGAGCTCGAGGTGTATCATAGATGTCATTGTGACGACCAAGATAACAGGAGTCATGATAGGTACAGGAGAGATTTTCTGCATTTATCTTCAGTTTACCTGATGTGATCAGATCCTCAAGAAAGAGTGTATAGCTTACAACCTCAACATCCAATCCAAGATCTCTATAATCCTTCTCCAAAGTGTTATAGCAATGGGGACAACTGGTCACTATCGTCTTTATCCCATATGACTGAATACGCTCTATATTTTCAACCGCAAGAGACTGGTAAAGATACTCGTTACCCATCTTTCGCATGGGCTCACCGCAGCATTTTTCTTCCTTGCCAAGGATGCCAAGCTTTACTCCAGCGGCCTGACACAATGTCACGAAACTTTTGGCAACAGCGATATTACGTCTGTCAAAAGACCCATAACAACCGACAAAATAGAGTACGTCAACCTCGGGATCCTCAGCCAGAGTTTTAATACCTGATGTTTCCGCCCACTCTCCACGACCGGCATAACCTATACCCAGAGGATTACCGTTTATCTCGACAGCTTCCATAGCAGTCATCACCTCCTCGCCCGGGAACTCACCTTCCATAAGTACCATACTGCGTCGCAATTCAACAATCTTGCTGATATGCTCGATGGAGGCAGGACAGATTTCCTGACAGGCACGACAGGTGGTACAGGACCAGAGTACATCCCTGCCTATGAGTTCAATCAGATTGACTTCTGGATCGCAAAAGGCAGCTTCACCAAGCTGATTTACAATTTTCATCGGAGATAACGGCTTGCCGGTATTGTATGCAGGGCAGCGATCCTGGCAGCGCTTACAAAGAGTGCAGGCATCAGCATCGAAAATATCTTTCCAGGTCATCTCTTTTACGGCTGACGCCCCGAAAACCTCAATTTCTTCATCCTCAAGATCAATCTTTACAAGTTTCCCCTTAGGCCCGAAATCTTCAAAAAAATAGTTACCACTGGTGGTAAAAATATGCCTGAACTTGGTGGTGGGAATTAAAACAAAGAAAACCAGGACCAATAACAGATGCACCCACCAGGTTCCTTTATGAACTCCCAGCAACACCTGCTCCCCCATACCGGACATAGTTTTCGCAAACACCAACCCCACAGGTGACCAGATGGCAGGCGACGTACCGAGTTCAGTGACCGCCATTCTGGCTCCTTCGATAATAAAACCGGTTATGAGTATTGCAAAAAGAAGCCCATGCATAATGGCATCATCTTTTTTTGTCTCGAGACCCTCAGGTGGGAAAAAATAGCGTCGAATCAAAAGCCCGCCCAGCATCACAACGCAGACAAGCCCGGCTACATCCAGAACAATTGAAAAAAGTTTATAAAACGTGCCTTTTAAAAACTTTATACCAAAAATCAAATCAGTAAAATCTGCCTGGATAACAATGAGCAGTGTTCCTATAAAGAGCAGACCAAATCCCCAGAAAAAGAGCCCATGAAAAAGACCGGGCCATTGAACTTTGATCACTTTTTTCTGTAACAGTATATTTACAACCATTCCACGGATCCGGGCTAAAGGCTGATCGGTCCGCTCCAGAGGGAGTCCCTGCCTGTAAACGGCGACTCTCTTCATAAAACCTTTTATCAGTAAATAAAATGCTCCAATCACAAGCAGATACATCGGAACCAGAGTCCATACGCCGTGACCGACATTCCAATAAATTTCCCTGGTAAATTCCATGACTTTCTCCAGTTATTGTTCCAGCTCTAAAGGATTACAACACTTTATAAAAAATGCTTACGTAAAGGTCAAGAATATTAATCCTCTTTCATATCACACCACACAAGTATCTAAAAAACAAATCAGTATGGGCATTTTTTCGATTGACAGATTCCCTGGGAACATGATATTTTGTAAATACTAACTTACGTAAAGGTCAACTATATTTGTAACCTCTCCCCCGAGGATGCTACCTTGGAACGTAACTGCTCACAGGCCACCGCATCTTTCCGCGGTCATGCTGGCTTACGTATGACTGATACGCGGCACCGGCCTGCCTGCAGAAATCTACGGAACCCTGTAAACAGTTACAAG
>JAOZLO010000155.1 GCA_029934775.1 Desulfocapsaceae bacterium | reverse complement strand
TTTTTTGAAAAACCTTGATTTGAGAATAAATGCCTATTCTCGGACAGCCTCCTAGTGAGGAGTGAAAATCGTATGATGGATACACCTTTTCAACTTGTTTCGTCATTTACCCCTTCGGGTGATCAGCCTGAAGCAATAAAAAAGCTGGTTAAAAGCGTGGAAGATGGAGTGAAGAGCCAGGTTTTACTTGGTGTCACTGGGTCCGGAAAAACGTTTACAATAGCAAATGTAATCCAGCAGGTACAACGTCCGTCCCTGGTGATTGCACCAAATAAAACACTGGCAGCACAACTTTTCAGTGAATTCAAAGAGCTTTTTCCAAATAACGGTGTCGAGTATTTTGTTTCCTACTATGACTATTATCAGCCTGAAGCATATATCCCTCAATCCGACAGCTATATAGAGAAAGATTCCTCAATAAATGACGCGATTGATAAAATGCGTCACTCCGCAACCCGTTCTCTGCTTACGCGCAGAGATGTCCTCATAGTTGCTTCTGTGTCGTGTATATATGGACTCGGTTCTCCGGATGAATATAAGAACATGCATCTGTTTCTTGAGCTGGGCAGGGAGTATCCCGTGGAGGATGTTCAGAGAAGGCTTGTTTTCATGCAATATGAGAGAAATGATATTTCGTTTCACCGGGGCACTTTTCGGGTTCGGGGGGATGTGATTGATATTTTTCCAGTCCATGAGGAAGATAGAGCTGTACGGCTGGAATTTTTTGGAGACACCCTTGAATCAATTTCTGTTGTTGATCCTCTCAGGGGTGTTGTTATTGAACGGCTTGAGGAATATACTGTTTTTCCCGGGAGCCATTTTGTTACGTCAAAAGATCGACTGCAGATTGCCATGAGGACAATCAAAGAGGAGCTGCAGCATCGACTCAATTATTTCCAGGATGCGAACAGGCTCGTGGAAGAACAGCGGCTCGATCAGCGGACAATGTTTGATCTTGAAATGATACAGGAATTGGGCTATTGCACAGGAATCGAAAACTACAGTCGTCATTTGACCGGTAAAGCACCAGGAGTGCCTCCTCCTAACTTACTTGACTATTTTCCGGAAGATTACCTTCTGTTTCTCGATGAAAGCCATATAGGGATAGGGCAACTTAATGGCATGTATAACGGCGACCGGTCGCGGAAAACCACCTTGGTTGACTTTGGTTTTCGTCTGCCGTCGGCACTGGATAATCGTCCGCTTCGTTTTGATGAGTTCGAAAAACGGATAAATCAGGTGGTATATGTTTCTGCAACTCCAGGACCATATGAGCTTGACCAGGTCGAAGGTCAGGTTGTAGAACAGGTAATTCGTCCTACCGGGCTTCTTGATCCTTGGATTGTAGTGAGGCCAGCAACCAGCCAGGTGGATGATCTGCTTGAAGAGATACGTCTTCGTTCAGAACGTGGTGAGGCTGTTCTGGTTACAACACTGACGAAACGTATGGCCGAAGATTTGACTGATTATTATGAAAAACTCGATATCAGAGTACGTTATCTGCACTCTGATATCAAAACTCTGGATCGTGTGGAATTGATAAGGGAGCTAAGAAAAGGCGAGTTTAATGTATTGATCGGTATAAATCTTCTGCGTGAGGGACTGGATATACCGGAGGTCTCTCTGGTTGCAATTCTTGATGCGGATAAAGAAGGTTTTTTACGTTCTGAGAGATCTTTGATTCAGACCTGTGGACGGGCAGCCCGTAATGTTGATGGGCTGGTTATCATGTATGCTGATGTTATTACCGGTTCAATGCGGTATACCATTGATGAGACCAAGAGAAGGCGGAAAATTCAGCAGGAGTATAACAAAAAAAATGGTATCAAGCCTCGGACCATTATTTCAAAAGTGAAAAACACTCTGCAGCAGCATCTGTATGATTCCGGGTATGTTGCTGATGACTATCAGAAAACACTTTTGCAGGTTGCCGAAGAGTTACCCGAATATAACAGTGTGAAAGATCTGGAAAAAGAGATTGTTTCCCTGGAGAAACAGATGCATCAGGCGGCAAAAGAACTTGCATTTGAAAAAGCAGCAGAGTTGCGGGACCGTATTAAAAAGATTCGCCTCCTGGAGATTGAGATAGGATGATTAAACGTTTTGTCAAAACCCTTTCCCTCGCAGTTGTGCCATGGTGCTTTGCCTGGCTGATGCGAATATGGTTTGCTACCTGCAGGGTGGTGGTTCATAATGAAGAATATCTTGCCAGAACAGAGAGCCCGGAGAAACCGGTTATTGCATCTTTTTGGCATTATACTCTCGTTTTTGTCTTCTTTTTCGTCAGAAAGTACTCTGCGACGGCCATGGTAAGTGCCAGTGGTGACGGTGAATATATAGCCAGGTTAGCCGGGCATTTTGGTTTTAATACAGTTCGTGGATCGAGTAACAGAAGAGGCGTTGAGGCCCTTAAAAAACTTATGCGAGTTGTTCGTAATGGCGAAAATGCTGCTATTGTTGCAGATGGTTCGCAGGGACCACCAAGAGTAGCACAGCCGGGAGCTGTCCTGCTGGCTTCCAGAACCGGAGTACCAATCCTGCCCATGGTATGGTCAGCCTCACGATATTTTACAATTACTTCATGGGACAGGACAGCTGTCCCCATGCCTTTTTCCAGAATTGATTTTTACTATGGCGAACCCATATATGTGCCTGGAAAATTGAAAGGTGCAGAAATAGAGCAATATTCAGTACAGCTTCAGAAGAGTTTGAATGAGATCTATGCAACTGCCTGGGCGCGATACGATAAGTTGGAACACTAAACTTTAATAAACGGCCTCACCGACTGTTCTTTTTCGCTGTGACTGCAGATTTCTTGATTTTCAACGATTATTTCCATCCTGTTTGAATCATGCGAGCTTCTCGCAAAGACTGATCCAAACAGGATGGAAATAATCGTAAGAAAATACTACAAAATCTTCAGGATGACGCGAAAAAGAACAGTCAGTGACGCCTCCTGCAGATAGCGTAGACTTCGAAATTCTAACCGGATACTGCTGTTAACAACTAATAACTAACCGCTAAATCACGTTCAAAGATATAATGGAAAAAAAAGGACTTGTAGTTGCCGGTCTTGCCGGGGGCTCCGGAAAAAGTGTCGTATCTGTCGGTTTGACAGTTGCACTTACCAGACACGGGAAAAATGTAGTCCCCTTTAAAAAGGGACCCGACTATATAGATGCGGGATGGTTACAGCTTGCGGCAGGGAACAGATGTTATAATCTCGATCCTTATCTTATGTCCCGTGACACAATTACCGCTTCATTTTACCACCGATCCCAAACTGCTGAAAGAATAGTAGTTGAGGGAAATCGTGGAATATTTGACGGTGTCAATGTTGAAGGTGGATATTCCACTGCAGATCTGGCTGTCATGCTTGATCTGCCAGTTCTCTTGGTCGTTAACTGTACCAAAACTACGCGGACTGTTGCGGCAATGGTCCTGGGCTGTGTACAGTTCGATACACGGGTGAATATACGGGGTGTTGTTCTTAATCAGATAGGGACTGAACGACAGAGACGGCTTGTCACTGAATCGGTTGAACATTATACAGATCTTCCTGTACTCGGTGCAGTTCCTCGCCTGAAAAGAGATATCTTCCCTATGCGCCATTTGGGGATGATCCCCCATCAGGAGTATGTCGGCAGTAATCAGGCCCTTGATTTCCTGGCAGATCTGATTGAGGAGAATGTTGATCTGCAGAGGGTGGAGAGAATAATGTCGCCCGTCTCAGGATCAAATTACCCGATAAAATATGGCAGGGCCTCATGTATCAAAAAGAAAGTTCGAATCGGGGTGTTGCAGGATGCGGCTTTTCAATTTTATTATTCGGAAAATTTAGAAGCTCTTGAAAGAGCCGGCGGAGAACTGGTCTACATCAATGCTCTGAAAGACAGAGATTTGCCGGAACTCGATGGTCTCTATATCGGGGGAGGATTTCCCGAAACCAGCGCAAAAGATCTGGCCGCTAACGGCCGCTTTCGTGCTGCCGTAAAAAATGGAGCCGAAGCCGGGCTGCCGATCTATGCCGAGTGCGGGGGCTTGATTTATCTTGGACGGTCCATTGTAATAGGAGATAAGGAGTATCCTCTTACGGATGTGTTTCCTGTTCGTTTTGGGATGTCTGAAAAACCCCAGGCCCATGGTTACTCAATCTTTATGGTCGAAAAAGAGAATCCGTTCTATCCGGTGGGGTTGGAAGTGAAAGGCCATGAATTTCGTTATTCAACTGTTTTGGACTGGCAGGGAAGTGATGAACAACTGGTATTGAAAATGAAGCGGGGCAAAGGGTTTCTCAGCGGGCGTGATGGTCTGACGAAAAAAAACGTGTTTGCACTTTACACCCATGTGCATGCAGACGGGACGAGCGAATGGGCGCAGGGGTTTGTTGACAGATGTCGGCTCTAATTAATACTTTCAGAGCCAAGAACTTTGGCGTTTATTTCCTTCTGTTTTTCCTGGCTGGGAGCTGGCTCTACCCAGTGAATAAACGATTCATTTACCCGCATGAAGTCACCATTGTCCTCCTTGCACTTATCACAGATACTCTCGGCGTTGTCTCTGTAAATAATGATTCCCGATGCTGGTTCACCAGTTTTTGATACAGCAGCCATCTTCCGACATCCGCACTCCAGTCGTATAACGACAACACCTATTCCGTCGGGGCTCCCTTCGAGTATACCCTCGATCATTGCTCGTTCACGTTTTTCCACAAGAGCTGCTTTCTTATTTGTTTTATTTTTTCCGGGCATGGTCTTTCGAATTGTGATGAATTCATATTTGCACTGTTCGCTTGAGGGTATTCAGAACAGTTTCTCTCTTTGCTTGTAGGGTTAAACTATAACAGAAACAAAATAAAAGAAAGTGTAATGACCGTTTGGCAGGTATCAAATTGATTACAGGGTACTCTTTTGTGGTCTGAAAAAATGTCAGGATCAGCGGTTGGAGAGTCAAACCGTTTTTTCTTGACAAATAACCGGTCGTGAATTAATGGATTACTACGCAAAATAACCTTGTTGTCTGGAATGTGCGTAATAAGGCGTCAAGTAAAAATAACTTGCACAACTTTTTTTTGCTTGCTGCCTAAGTATGGTAAATATTCATTTTTTAAAACACCTTTTGGAGGGGAATTATGTTTGAGGTAGTTGTTGATAAAGATAAATGTAACGGTGATGAAGAATGTGTTGCAGCATGTCCTGCACAGGTTTTTGAGATGGAAGACGGTAAATCAGAAGTTGTTGAGCCCGACGAATGTCTTGGTTGTGAAACCTGTGTTGAAGTCTGCCCAGAGGATGCAATCACTGTAACTGAAATGTAATTACTGTTGCTTTCAGTTTGACGAACAAGCTCATCTCCTGCTCAGGGAGGTGGGCTTGTTTTGTTTGTATAGAGGAAAATCTTGGGAATACAGAAAGATCTGTCACGATTTAAGCCGGGAGTAAGGAGAAGAACACACCTCCTCCTTGCAGCTATGCTGTGGACATTTATTGGTCTTCTTCTGCTGACAAAGGGGGCTTATCGTATTGTTCAGGTGCCGGAATATCAGATTATAATAATTATAACTGCCCTTAGCGCTGGTACTCTGAAATCAATTTTTATACTTGATCGATCTGCTCGCAGAAGTATTGAGCGTATACTGGATTTCAAAGATGGAACCTGTCTTGGTGCTGTTTATTCGGTTAAAACCTGGTTGCTGGTAGTGGGGATGATGGGGATGGGAATAGTTCTACGTAATTCACCTTTACCTTTGAGCTTGCTCTGCTTTATATATTTTACGATAGGCTGGGCACTGTTATTTTCCAGCAGGCTTGCATGGCGGATCTGGTTGAGAAATAAATGATGTTCATCGTATAGGAATTTCCATTTTTAGACAGGATAGACAGGATAAAAACAGAAAAAAATCCTGTTAATCCTGTCTGATTAGTTTTGCCGCAGTTGGATAAGTTCCCCGTCTTCATTGTGATGTGGAAACTACATATTGCCAATTCAGGAGCAGTGCTTAACTTTCCCGACACGTGTTAGAATTTTTGAAATAACAAAGAGTTGGGGAAAGGGCATTCTTGGACAGCCCCCTGGGAAAACAGACAGCAGCAGAAATATCCCACCTGTATTACTTACATGTCTTGTTGTGAGAAGTATTTCATGGGTGTTGGAAAATCAAAAGAAAAGTACGCAGAGAGAGTAGAGAGAAATGATTCGTTTACAAGTGAAATCAGTTCTGGATGATTGTTTTTTGCAAGGTGTAACTGAGGAAAACTGGTCAGATGCCGGTGCTGGAAAGTATACGGTTGAATTGCCCAAACATGAAGGGCAGGGTGATTTTTCCTCTAACATTGCATTGGTGCTGGCTGGTATAGAAAAAAAGAACCCGAGAGCGATTGCTGCAAAAATTGTTGAAAAACTTGCCTTGAATACCCAATTATTTGACCGTGTGGAAGTGGCGGGTCCTGGATTCGTGAATTTTTTTATTAACAGTGATGTCTGGCGGCGTCTGATACCATCTGTTATAGAAGAAGGGGAAACATTCGGCAGAAGTAGCATCGGGAATGATCGAAAGGTTATGGTTGAGTTTGTCAGTGCCAACCCGACAGGACCACTTTCCATTGGTCATGGTCGTCAGGCCATCCTTGGAGATTCTATTGCCCGGTTGCTGGAAATAACAGGTCATGATGTTTACCGGGAATATTACTATAATGATGCTGGAAGGCAAATGCGCGTTCTGGGTGAATCTACCCGGGCAAGATATCTCGAATTACTTGGTGAAAAAAGTGAGTTTCCTGAAGATGGATATCAGGGGC
>JAOZLO010000154.1 GCA_029934775.1 Desulfocapsaceae bacterium | reverse complement strand
AAATATAGCATACATTTTTCTGCTGCACCTCGCAGTAATGTCATGCCCATAATTCCGGAGTAACGAAGTGCTACAAACACTATTCATTTCTGTAAGCCTTGCCATAACAGTTTCAGCTCTTTGCTCAATTTGTGAAGCTGTACTCTATTCAATCAGCGCAAGTCAGGTTGAGATGTTAAAAAAAAGTGGAGATAAAACTGCATTTCAGCTGCAAAAATTAAGAGCAGATATTGATGAACCGATAACTGCAATACTCACGCTTAATACAATTGCTAATACGGTAGGAGCATCAGTCGCCGGCGCAGCAGCAGCTAAATTATTCGGTGACCAGAATTTCATCCTGTTTTCTGGTAGTTTTACCCTGTCAATATTGATTTTCTCCGAAATTTTACCAAAAACTATTGGCGTGACTTATGCTTATAAGCTCGCACCACTGATCACCTATCCTCTGTTGACTATGGTTATAGTCCTCAAACCTATTGTCTTGCTGTGCCGGTCTATTACCAGAATGCTTCCCCAGAAGGATGAGGAATCGATCAGCGCGGAAGAAATTCAGACCATTGCTGCATTATCTCTTGAGTCCGGTGACATTGAAGAAGATGAAGAAAAGGTGATCAACAATATCATTGAATTAAAAAACAAAATAGTCCGAGAGGTTATGACTCCAAGAACAGTGACGTTCTCATTAGACGAAAACATCACAGTTGGCGAAGCCATGACCAGAGTAACTGAACTTTCAAGTCACAGTCGTATCCCCCTTTTCAACATTGAACCTGACGACGTAATTGGCATAGTTATGCGTAAAGATATACTCCAGGCTGCAGCGGAAGGAAAAAATGACCTCAAACTGTCTATTTACAGCCACCCGGTCCACTTTGTTCCAGAATCAGCACCTCTGAATAGAATTCTGGTCGATTTTTTCGACAGGAGGCAGCATCTTTTTGTGGTTGTTGACGAATACGGAACGGTAACAGGGATAATTTCCATGGAAGACGTTCTTGAAGAAATTGTAGGCAGGGAAATCATTGATGAATCTGACAAGACGCGAGATATGCGTGAACTAGCCAGATCACAAAATTTAGAATCGAAACAAAGTATTGAAAACAACGAAATTAAAAATGAATCTGATGATTCTGCAAGTTAAATATCGAAGACGAAGTTGAACCGCTGCCGAAAAGAATGTTTACCATAACTGAGATCAGTAGTACCCGGTTATAACATTGCATAAGTTAAATTTCGGAAAACACAGTTTTCCACCGGCAAAAGACAGACACGAGATTGTTAGCCTTAAGCCTGCCCGCAGAGCATCATGTACTAATTAATCGCTGCCAACCGGACTCTGACATCATACCTGCTGTCAGACCGAAGGATAGTAAGAATAACTTCCACCCCGACACCAAACTGTTCCAATTCTGTTCTCAACTCATCATATGAGCTTACTTTAATATCGTTAACAGCGGTAATGATGTCCCCCAGGATCACCTCCCCCCTGTACTGTGTTGTGGGTTTTAAACCCGCCTTCTCAGCTGGGCTGTTTCGCTCGACACTGAGAATTAAAATACCATTAATTCCCAGCCTCCGGGCAAGTCTCTCGTCAGCAAGTGTGGCGCCTATACCTGGTTTTATAACATGCCCATGCCGTATTATCTGTGGTACGGTTCTGTTCACAGTATCAACAGGTACGGCAAAGCCGATACCGGCATATGCACCGGAAGGACTGTAAATTGCAGTATTAACACCAATCAGTCTGCCTGCGCTGTCAAGCAGAGGACCTCCTGAATTCCCTGGATTAATCGCAGCATCAGTTTGTATCATACCTTGGATTATTCGACCGGTGATTGCTTTTATTTCACGACCAAGCGCCGAGATAATGCCTGTAGTGATCGTCTGATCAAGACCAAAGGGATTACCTATGGCAAACACTTTCTGCCCAACTAGAAGATCATCAGAATTACCAATAGCAATTGGTCTTAATAAATTAGCGGGCGCATTAATCCTCAGAACAGCTATGTCTTTGTCTGGAGACGCACCGACAAGACTGGCTCTCCAGGTTGAGTCATCTGCCATCGTTACCTGGATGCGATTTGCATCACTGATCACATGATAATTAGTGACAATACTTCCTTTAGTATCCCAGACAAAACCGGAACCTGTACCCTGGGGTATCTCTACCGCATTTAATGAGAAAAGCCTTCTTCTCAGTGCAATGCTCGTTATATATACAACGGATGGAGAATTACTCCGAAATATGTCAATGGTATTGAGTTCATCCTGGGCCAGATTGCCCCGGGCTGTAACAGCACGCGGCTCCGCATCTATCCCTTGAAAATAATTCTCAAGAGGATTAACAGCAACCCATATTCCCAGACAGATTAAAACTATAAGTGCGAGACGAGAGCCCTTCATTTTTTCTCATTAAACTGGTTTTAAATGATATTAATTGAGAATAAACTAGAGATGAAGGAACAGTTTGGCAACCCAAAAATACATTAAAACACCGAGAATATCGATAGAAGTGGTGACAAAGGGACCGGTGGCAATGGCTGCATCAATATCAAAACGTTTAAATATAAGTGGAATGATTGTGCCGAGTGTGGCGGACATAATCATACAGAAAAAAATGGATATCCCCACTACTGCACCGAGTAAAGGAGGATCTGCAAAACCGAAATAGGCGACAAGGCCTAGAAACAGGCCATAAATCAGACCCAGAATCAGACCAACACGCATCTCTTTGAAAACTACCCTGTAGGATTCATGCATATTTACCCTGCCAGTCGCAATTCCTCTTACAACAATCGTTGAACTCTGTGTCGCAATGTTGCCTCCCATGCCGATTACCACTGGAATAAACGATGCTAAAGCAATGACCTGCTTAAGTTCATGTTCAAATGCTCCAATTATAAACATTGCCATGACGCCACCGATCCATGAGGCAAAAAGCCATGGGGCACGAATAAAGGCACTTTCCCTGGTAGATTTGAGAAGAATTTCTCTGTCCTTTCCAGCACCAGCCATCTGTAGAAATTCCTCGGTAGCCTCCTCCCGAATGACATCAATAATATCATCTACTGTGACAATTCCGACAAGATGATAGTTGGAATCGACAACGGGTACCGCGAGTATATTATACTGGGAAACGACATGGGCAACCTCACCCTGATCCGTGTCTGTGGTGACAGAAATAACATTTGGGTTCATTATTTTTTTGAGTTCACGCTCTGCCGGATGCATCAGGAGTTCCCTGAGTGAGATAACACCGGCAAGTTTACGCTCTCCATGCGTTATGTAGAGATAGAATACCATCTCCTTTTCTTCACTTCGCTTTTGGATGAGTTTTATCGCCTCACCGGTCGTTAATTCTTCATCCAGGAACATGAAATCAGGTGACATTATTCCACCGGCCGATTCCGGATGATACTGCAACAGTTCGTCGACTTCCTCCCTGTCTTTTTTCCCCATCTGTTCCCTGATGCCATCGGCCAGTTCCTCGGGAAGGATCTCAAGAACATCAACTGCATCATCAGGTGACATGCTGGAAAGTATTTCCGCCATATATGGAAAACTGAGCTGTTTAACCAGTTCGATAACAAATGAATCATCCAGTTCACTTAAAAACTCACCGACGGAATCGCTTTTGCCAATTATATCAAATACTGCTGTTCTTTCTGCTTCTGTCAGATGCCGGAAAACCCATGCCATATCTGCGGGATGTGTTTTTCCAATCAACTTTGTCAGATGCCCAGATGCTCCGCGTCTGTTTAACCTTCTGACCATGTCAAGGATGACCATACCTTCATTGCCAATGAGATCTTTTTTTCCTTTATTGTCCATAATTTCACCGAGAAGGAAATTTCTTAAAAGACTGTTTGTTTTTAGTTTTCAGATGGGTATATTGCACGATCATCTACTCTACAATCGCATGATCATCAAGGTCAATCAGATTTTTCTTTTTTCACAATTATGGCTTCTTTCTTTCATAAAGATATCGAACTCCAATTTGCAAAAGCATGTGATCTCCACTCTGCTTCTGATTTTGGTGCTGCAGAGAAGATATATATCAGTCTTTTAGAACTTCTTCCTGACTCGAGCCTGTTGCACCATAGTATAGGTTTACTCTATTACGAAACCGAAGACTTTGACAAAGCATTAACCCATTATTCGACAGCACGAAGTTACGCGCTTCATGATCCTGACATACTGTTCAACTACGCGCTTTGTCAGAAAAAACTCAGTAAGGTTCACGATGCAATAACAAGTTTTACTGAATTCACCACGATCTGTCCGGATGACCCGGATGGATTCTATACTCTTGGCAACTGCTACAGAGAACTCAAAGAGTTTGGAAAAGCGCTTACAGTATATAAACATGCTCTGGAGATTAACCCGGATCATTTACCGGCAAACAAAAATCTGGCATATGTCCATCATCTCCTCGGTGACACAGATAATGCCATAATTCTATATAAACATATCCTCAACCTGGAACCTTCAAATGAACAGGCAAGGCATATGATTGCTGCCATAACAGGGGAGCATGTCGACCAGATTCCATCTGAGTACGTAAAAGAAGTTTTTGACCACTACTCAGAAACGTTTGAGACAAATTTACTTGAGGATCTTCATTACACAGTGCCGGCACAACTCAGAGCAAATATAGATACTCTAGACCATTCAGTTGAATCATTTTACAAATGTATTGATCTTGGTTGTGGAACCGGTTTGGCAGGTGTTGCATTTCACAAAAAGTGTGAACATATTACAGGAATCGATATATCTGAAAAGATGATTGCACAAGCAGAATCAAAAAATATCTATACTATCCTGGCGGTTGCAGAAGCAACTTCATTTTTAAAAAAGAAAAAAGGCGAATATGACCTGGTTATCGCCGCAGATTTCTTAACTTATGTCGGTGATCTGAGTTCTGTTTTCGAAGCAGTTACTTCTGCAACAACAGAACGAGCTCTTTTTTGTTTCTCAATAGAAAACAGTGCTCAGCCTGATTTTCATCTCTGCTCCACCGGCAGATTTGCCCATGCTCGCCAATACGTTGTCCAAACAGCCGACAGACACGGCTGGAGATGTCTGGATATTAAAGAAACGAACCTCAGAAAAGAGAAAACAGAATGGGTAGCAGGAACACTCTATTTTATGGTTAAATCACAGTGACAGCCGTTAGCTGAAAAGAGATGTCTTCTGCGCGACAAAGCATATTGCTAACCCGATAGCCATGGCAACTAATCCCATGGAGCGTAGCTTGCCAGGGTCCATTTCACTCAGTTTTTTGAGCCAGTTGCGCATACCCTCAGGTGCAGCCACGTAAGGAAGTCCTTCAAGAATTAAAATAAGTCCTATAAGAAGAAATAATAATTTCATTTTTACTCATGTAGTAAATTGATGAAACAATGGCCACGACCATCATTGTGCTGTAGTATCGAGTAATACCATTGCATTTTTTGTTTCGTATTTATATTATATGATCAGACTGATTTAGCAAAGGCAACTTCAAATTGAAAGTTATTTCTATCACACAAAAGTGATATTCCTTCTGAAAAGTTAAACAGCTCCCATGAAGATTGAGTGCTGTTTGGTAAAATAACACAAAACTGTTAAACTCAAACTATTGAAATTATGAGCAAACCACAGCAGTCCAGATACAGTGCGGCAGGAGTTGATATTGATAAAGGAAACGCTTTTGTGGACGAAATAAAAGATCTTGTCAACTCTACTCAACAGCGAGGTGTTCTGGGTGAAATTGGTGGATTTTCTTCACATACAGTGATAGACACCAATAAATACGAAACGCCTGTCATCGTTAATTCAACTGATGGCGTTGGAACCAAACTTGCTGTCGCTCACCTTTGTAATAAACATGACACTATAGGTATAGACCTGGTGGCCATGTGTGTGAATGATCTTGTTGTAGGTGGAGCCACCCCTCTTACTTTTCTGGACTACCTGGCAGTGGGCAAATTGGATCTGAAAAGAGCTAAGGATATCATAAAAGGGATTGCTGAAGGTTGTATTCAAGCCAGCTGTTCACTTGTCGGCGGTGAAACAGCTGAAATGCCCGGACTCTATCAAAACAATGATTATGACCTGGCTGGATTTGTAACAGGAATAGTGGATAGAAACGCAATAATTGACGGTTCAGATATCAGTGCCGGTGATAAAATAATAGGCTTGAGTTCAAGCGGGCTGCACTCTAATGGTTACTCTCTGGTGCGAAAAATATGTTTTACTGATCATAATTTGACAGTTGATCAGTTCATTGAAGAGCTTGGCTGTACTCTGGGAGAAGAGCTCCTCAGACCCACAAAAATTTACGTTCAATCTGTGCTTAATGTACTGAAAAACTACCCTCTCAATGGAATGATACATAACACCGGAGGTGGTTTTATAGATAATATACCCCGAATACTTCCGAAAGGATGCAAGGCAGTAATTGATTCCAAGGCATGGAGTCCCCACCCTATCTTCCCTTTTCTTGAGAAGATGGGGGAAATACCACATGAAGAAATGTATAGAACGTTCAACATGGGCATTGGCCTTCTTGTAATAACAGATGAAGACAAAGCTGACGACATAAGCCATCACTTTGAGGCAGTGGGAGAAAAAGCGTTTACAATCGGTGAAATCGTTTCTCTTGCTGAAGGGGAAACTAACATGGTAGAGATTACATCAGACAGGCGAAAGGTTTAGGAGCCATCTAGAAAATGTCTTCTTCGACAGCCTTCCAGGGTGCACCGCAGTCACTGGTTTCACCCATGATTTTTTCAAGAGCGTGAACTAATACCG
>JAOZLO010000153.1:3891-6801 GCA_029934775.1 Desulfocapsaceae bacterium | reverse complement strand
CACAGGTTTGAGAAATGCGGGCAGACAATGAAAGGTAGGGGCAATTCCCCACCTTTCATTATTGCTAAAAAACTCCAGAAAATTTATTTAACTTCCATGCCAACACCTTCTCGGCATTTATCAATGATAGCTTTACCCATCAGTTTTTCAAGTTCAGGCCAGACCTCAGTTCTGACTTTAGTAGCAAAACCCTGAAGTTGTGCCTCAGTCGGCATAAGAACTTTCATACCGTAGTCTTTCATTTTCTGCCTGTATTCTTCATCTTCCTGGAGGAAATAATCCCATCGACCATCAACCTGGTGTTGAGCAGCAGAAATAACCGCCTGCTGATCCTGCTTGGTCAGTTTATCCCATTTCTCATGATTCATAAAAAACCACCAGGGCTCAAGGTAATCGTTCGTCTGGATCCAGACACCCTGGACATCACGGAACTGATATCCTTGAAAAGGAGGTCCTCCGCTTTCTCCTTCGGCAACTCCTCTCTCAATAGCACTGTAGGCTTCACTGTATGGGATAGTTGAAGGAATATACCCCAGAGCTTGCCAGGTCAGCTGGCATGCTTTTAGAGGCATGACCCTAATCTTCATCTTATTCGGTTTCATCTCCTCCCAGCCTTCGGGAACCTCTTTTGTGGTAACCCCTGCCCAGCCTGCAGGATAAAGTGCCAACCCCTTAATCCCCTGCTCTTTGAGCAGATCTCCGACCATATTGTATACCCAGCCTCCAACATTGTAAGCCTTTTTGGCCTCTTCGGTGTTGGTGAACATATAGGGCATATAGTAGCCGATATTCAAGCGTGGATCATAGGTAGGAGCCAAAGGCTGCATAGCCATATCCACATCGCCCCGCATGACATATTCATTAATATCTACCCAGTCACCGAGGACACTGCCGGAATACACCTTGATTTCAACCCTACCCTCTGTTTTTGCCTTGACTTCATCTGCAAAAGCCACACATCGCCTGTGATGATCACTGTCTTCAGGCATTGTCTGGGCCAACCGCCATTTGTAATGATAATCTCCGGCAAAAACCGGAGTTGAAAATCCCATCAGTACAAACACAAACAGACTTAACAACACTACCAACAGGTTAAATTTACGAATCATAAACTCCTCCTTTTGTAAAATGTTATCAGTTGCCGTAAAAGGCTTAATCCCGATAAACAGGACTAGTCCTTCACGAAATAAGTTTTCCGCGTTTTCCCACTCTTCAAAGGAATACTGAGAAGAGTCTCCCTCAATAAATATCAATATTTCACATGCTTCCGTCAAGCAGACCATTCATGATAGCGTAGTATCCGCGGCAGGCGCCTTTCAGCTGGGAGATCTCAATATATTCGTTGTCGATATGCGCCTGATTTTCTCTGGAAGGGCCAAAACCCATGGTCTTAACAGCAGCTTCACCGGCGTAGTAGGAACCGTTGGTACAAAAAGAGTAAACGGTAATCTCGGGGGTAAGACCACTTCTTTTCAATTCCTGGTATGCCGTTTGAAAATATTCATCCTCTTCATCATACAGCCATGCCGGGAAAAACCGTTCCCCTTCAATCTTGGAACCAGTGTAACACATTTCTCTACCAAAGCAATAAGAAACCCGGGCCTGAAAAGAAGGGTCAAGGGTTTTAAATTTCCTAATTAATTTCTCAATCGGAGCAATAACATCTGGACCTGTTTCGCCAATGAGTAACCGCCGGTCAAAGGTTGCCCTGCAGTATTCTGGAACAACCGACAAACCGGGGTAAGGGCTTGATTTTATGTCTGTCAATTCAAGAATTCCCCGACCCAGCACTGGGTGGCAACTGACAGACAGATGTCGTATGGCTTCAATCAATTTTGTCATTGTATAGACTGCATTGAAACCGGCATTTGGGTTTGCTGAGTGGGCAGGTTTACCAAAGGTTTCCACTACTATTTCAGCTCTCCCGCGCTGACCGCGTGCCAAGTTGAGATGAGTCGCTTCACCTATAACAACAATATCCGGTTGAAAGCGGTTGTTGATACTACGTGAAGCAATTCCCTCAAAGGATTCTTCATGGACAACTCCGGATACTATTATTTTGCCGGCAAAATCATTTTGAGTATCTTCGATAAAATATTCAACTGCTGAGATAACAGCGGCAAGTGCCCCCTTCATATCGGATGAACCACGGCCGTATATACGGTCATTGATTGTATCTCCGCCAAAAGGATCATATTTCCACTGGGCCGGGTCTGTTACCGGCACGGTATCGACATGGCTGTCAAAAAGCACTTTCTTGCCATGCCTGTTGCCTTTGAAGCAGGCTGTGATACTGCCGAATTCATCTATGTGTATTTCACTGCAGCCCCTGTCTTTGAAAATTTGTTTCAACTGCAGGATGATCTGTTTTTCCTCACCAGAATAGCTCCTGGTGCGAATCAAACTGGAGCTTAAATCAATGAGTTTTGTTTCCCGATCTTTCGTGAGCATTTGATCCCTTCCAGTGTCATGTCAAGTGACGAATGACGTAAGTAATACGAAGAAATTCTGACTTTATGCAAGGCGCGACTGAAGAAGTATAGCAGCGTTACGTGCCTGAAGGAGAAACGACAAAACCCCATCTGCCAAATTCAGTCAGTGGGGTTTTATAGAGGATATGGATTAATTAGCAACGCAACTTCTTACAGACTTGTCTCCATCGGATTTTCCTTCACCGTCACCCTCTGTTTTCGGCGGTGCAACACGAACGGTGGCGACCTTGTTCTGGGTAAAAAAATCAATGCCATCTTTTCCCTGAACCTTATTTGTACCAAGATGGGAATCTTTAATACCGCCAAAGGGCAGGTAAGGATGTGGTGCACATACTCCCACATTAACGCCTACCATTCCAACATCAGCCTCGGCAATGAACTTTTCTGTATAATCCTGGTTTTGTGTAAATATACAGGC
>JAOZLO010000153.1:0-3881 GCA_029934775.1 Desulfocapsaceae bacterium | reverse complement strand
TGAGACAACCGGGCCAAAAATTTCTTCCTGGGCAATTCTCCTGCACGGGGTAACATCCGTGAAAATAGTAGGGCCTACAAAATAACCTTTTTTATTCTTATCCGGAAGCTCGGGATTCCGCCCGTCAAGTACCAGCTTGGATCCCTGCTCAATACCTATCTCTATGTAATTTTCAATCCTCTCTTTTGCTGCACTTGATATAACAGGACCCATATATATATCAGGGTTAATGGCATCCCCGATAGTGATTTTTTTGGATGCTTCAGTTACCCGCTCAATTAGTTCATCATAAACCTCAGGAACCGCAGCAACAATTGAGCCGGCCAGACAGCGCTGTCCGGCAGATCCATAACAGGAGTGAATAAAATTGTCTATAAAGACATCCCAGTTGACATCTTCCATGGCGACCAGGTAATTCTTTGCCCCGCCCAGAAGCATGCTTCGCTTTCCACCTCTGCCGCATGCCTCGGCCATTTTTTTGGCTGTCGGCGTTGAACCTACGAGACATACTCCTGTCATTTTAGGATGTTCGTACCAGGTTCCAGGAATAGAACGGTTCCCGTGAACAATGTTAATAACACCTTCAGGCAGCCCAATCTGGTTGAAAATATCACCCATTTTCTGCATGAACAGTGGAGACTGGGTGGATGGTTTGTAAATAAATGTGTTTCCCACTCCAATGGCATAGGGGATGAACCATCCAAATACCAGAGCCGGAAAATTAAACGGGGCAACGCCACCAAATACCCCCAGGGACTGTTTTATAACCCTTCCGTTGATATTAGTTGCAATGCCGTCAAGATTCTCTCCCTGGAGCAGCACAGGAATAGAACATGAAGTTTCAAGGATTTCTACAACCCGCCGTATTTCCCCTCTCGCCTCACTGATATGTTTTGCCTGGTCGATTGCTATAGATACAGCGAGTTCTTCTTCATTATCCACCATTGCCTGACGCATATCAAAGAGAAACTTGACCCTCTTGCTGACGGATAGTTTTTTCCAGGAACTGTAAGCTGCGTGGGCTGAGTCGACAGCAGCAAGAGATGTTTTTTCTGAGGAGAGCGGTACCTCTCCAATACTTTCTCCTGTGGATGGATTGTACAGTGGTACATATTCTACCCCGGACTCTTCAACCCATTCACCGTGAATAAAATTTTTTATTCGAGTAAATTCCATATCCCATTTCCTCCTCTTGATGACTTTTTAGTACCTTACTCCCCATTTTCTGTCATAAAAAACAAGAAACTGAGGAGTGTATTTGCAAATTATGTGGTTCGATGTACCACCATGGTACTTATACCCCCTTGTGGGGTGTTAGAATTATTTTATTGCCAAAACTCTACAGACAAGAGTGAACATACCGACCCTTCTAAAAAAAAATGTGCAATCTGAAATCTAAAATATCAGATATCAGAGCTCTTTGTCAACAAAAACTTATTGAACTTTTCGATTCTCAAAATGGTATTGACTTTTGACAGTTGACACTCAACACTCAAAGAATGTATGACTGCCGTTGTTGAAGCCTTTTAGCCTGACAAGCTTCAGTCTGCCCGAACGGCCATTATGTTTCATGATTTTTGTAAAACTATATTTGATTACAGGAGTAGAGAAATGGCAAGAAAAATTTTAGTAGTGGGGGGTGTTGCAGGAGGGGCATCTGCTGCAGCAAGATTAAGAAGATTGAGTGAAGATGACGAGATTATAATTTTTGAAAAAGGCCCTCATGTTTCATTCTCCAACTGCAGTCTCCCTTATCATCTCAGCGGTGTAGTAGAACAGGTTGAGAGTCTTGTATTATTACGTCCTGAAAATTTTTCTTCAGAATACAATATTGATGCGCGGATTAATCATGAAGTCGTTTTGATCGATAGAGAAGCAAAAAAACTCACTGTAAAAAATATTTTATCAGATCAACTGTACCAGGAATCATATGACAAATTAATTTTATCTCCCGGAGCAAAACCTGTCATTCCTTCAATTCCCGGAATGGATAAAGTTACTGTTTTTACCATCAGGAATGTAGCTGATATAGATAAATTAAATACCTTTGCCAAAAGCAATAGATCAGCAAATATTGCGATAATAGGGGGTGGGTTTATCGGGGTTGAGACCGCTGAAAATTTAAAAGAGGCTGGCTATAATGTCTCTTTGATTCAATCACGATCGCAGGTTATGCGCCGGCCTTTTGATTTTGATATGGCACAGATTCTCCATAAAGAAATTTATGATAATGGAATCAATTTAATACTTGGAGACAGGGTCAGTTCTTTTGAGAAAGACACGATTATATTAGAATCAGGAAAACGAATAGAATCTCAGATAGTGATTTTTACTATTGGTGTAGCACCTGAAATAAAATTAGCAATAGAAGCGGGACTTGACATTGGTAAAACAGGTGCAATGAAAGTTGACCAAAACTATAGAACCAATGATGAAGATATTTATGCTGTTGGCGATGTAATCGAAGTGTATGGCTGTTTATTCAAAGACTATTTTAATTTACCACTAGCGGGACCTGCGCAAAAACAGGCTCGACAGGCCGCTGACCATATCCATGGGTTGACGGTTGATAACCGGGGATTTATAGGTTCATCTGTTGTCAAGATTTTCAATAAACATGCAGCATCTACCGGATTAACAGAAAGTTTTATAAAAGCTGGTGAAATGAAAATTGACTATGGGACTGTAAAGGTGATTCCTAACGACAAAGTTGCCTTGATGCCTGATAACTCAATGATTCATTTCAAATTGCTCTATGAGAAGCCAACAGGAAAAATCCTGGGTGCACAGGCAATTGGCGATGGGAATGTTGACAAAAGAGTCGATATAATAGCAACGCTTATAAAGCTTGGTGGAACAATTCATGACTTGAAGGACTTAGAATTATGTTATGCACCTCCATTTGGCACAGCTAAGGATGTCACAAATTTTGCAGGCTATGTGGCAACAAACCTATTGCGAGACACCTTCAGACAAGTCCATGACTATGAAGCTAGGGAACTGGTGGGGGACGGTGCATATATTATTGATATAAGGAGTAAATATAAATTCAAAGAAAGTCATCTTAAAACGGCCGTTAACATTCCATTCAATCAAGTCAGAGATAGAATTTCAGAGTTTCCCAAAGATAAGCCAATCTATATTCTCTGTAGAACGGGGCAGGACAGTTACAATGTTGTCCTTACATTGCAGCACCTCGGCTACAAAGACGTTTATAATATAAGTGGTGGTTTCATGGGTATTTCCTATTATGAATATTTCACTGATAAGACAACAGGACGGGACCCTATTCTTACTGGATACAACTTCAAGTAGCCGATATCATAAAATATATTTCTTGTCACACAGCCTTTTGATTATCCAGTGCCCGTCCATAGAGTAAAAAAGCCAATTGTGGACAGGTATTAGGAAGCTGTCCGAGAATAGACATTTTGTTTAAAATCAAGGCATTTCGAAAAAATAAACGCAGTTATATGGTTGATATAACGAGTATTATTTTTTATAAATAACGATGGGTTTAGGCGAAATGGCATTCTCGGACAGCCTCCTAGATAACACCCATGAAATGGTTGTACAACAAAGCACGAAAGTCGTGCCCACATGGTGCCTTGACACTGCCCTGATAAGGTTTTTTCATAAATAGTATAAAACTGCATAAAAATTGTCTTGACAGGTGCCTGATATCTGATGTATCAGATAATATGTCAAGTTTAAATAACACCTGCAGTTTGCTGCAGGTAATATTCCCTTCAGAAAGAGGGGGAAGACAACATATATTATGGAGGTTCTACAAATGGCTAAAATGAAAATGACCACCGAAGAGGCTTTTATCAAAGTTCTTCAAATGCACGGAATCGATACCTCGTTTGGTATTATTGGTT
>JAOZLO010000152.1 GCA_029934775.1 Desulfocapsaceae bacterium | reverse complement strand
TAAAAATTTGACAGCATTGTGAAACTTCATAAACAACCTCAGGGGCACTCGAAGCCTCCGATTACATCATGCGGGGTATAATACCATTATTTTCGATATCGACAATTAACAGGAGCCATATAATGTATGATACATTTATAAAAACTCATTTTGCAGGAGCGCATCATCTGAGAGATTATCCTGGTGACTGTGAAAAACCTCATGGTCATAACTGGAAGGTAGAGGTAACCGTTCGTGCGACTCAACTTGATTCATGCGGTATGGGAATAGATTTCAAAGTTCTTAAAAAAACCGTTAAAGAGGTTGTCGATCAACTTGACCATAATGATCTGAACACTCTTCCTGCTTTCCAGGAAAAAAACCCGTCTTCCGAACATATAGCAGAATTTATTTTTTCAAAAGTTGAAGCCCTTCTCTCGAGCGATTATTATTCACTGTACAGTGTTACAGTTTTAGAGACAGATAACCAGGGACTCACCTATTATGGCAAATAATCTTTATTATTGTTCTTTCTGAAAAGATTTTTTTATTAATTTTTCATTAACTGAGTAAATATGCTTCCACTAAATGAAGTGACGATAGGTATCATTGGACTTGGATATGTCGGATTACCGCTTGCCGTGGAGTTTGGTAATAAATTTCCAACTATCGGGTTTGATCTTAACAGTCATCGTATCCAGGAGTTAAAGTCTGGGACTGATGCCACTCTGGAGGTGAGTGATTCTGAGTTAGTGGCTGCCGAACATCTCTCATTTACATCTCTTCCAGAAGATCTCAGAGACTGTAATGTGTATATCGTTGCTGTTCCAACACCAATTGATGACTTCAAACGCCCGAACCTGCGTCCTCTAGAGAGTGCTTCAACTATTGTAGGTAACTTGTTGCATAGTGGTGATATTGTCGTATTCGAATCAACTGTTTATCCAGGTGCCACCGAAGAAGTATGCGTACCGATACTTGAGCAGATATCCGGGCTCAAATATAATAGCGACTTTTTTTGCGGATATAGCCCGGAACGGATAAACCCGGGGGATAAAATGCACAGACTGCCCTCGATTACCAAAGTTACCTCCGGTTCAACACCAGAAATTGCTGAATTTGTTGGGGCTCTGTATAAAACAATTATTACCGCCGGCACATATTCCGCCAGTTCAATAAAAGTTGCTGAAGCCGCTAAAGTGATTGAAAATACGCAAAGAGATGTAAATATTGCTTTGATAAATGAGCTGGCACTTATTTTTGAAAAACTCAATATTAACACAATTGAAGTTCTTGAAGCAGCAGGAACCAAGTGGAATTTTCTTCCCTTTCGCCCAGGCCTTGTCGGCGGCCATTGTATTGGTGTTGATCCCTATTATCTCACCCATAAAGCACAAGAGGTGGGCTATATTCCCAATATGATTCTTGCCGGTCGACGAGTAAATGATAATATGGGTCATTACATCGCCTCTACAGTGATCAAAAAGATGGTCAAAAAGGGGATCGATGCAGCCCATGCAAAGATACTTGTGATGGGGTTGAGTTTTAAAGAAAACTGTCCAGATATTCGCAATACCAGGGTAATCGACATCATAGGTGAGTTGGAGGAATATGGTGTATCAGTTGAAGTTCATGATCCCTGGGTTAACTCTGATGAAGCAGAAAAAGAATACAACATAAATCTTCTCTCTGATCTTCAAACAAACAGATATAGCGGTATCATTATAGCAGTAGCTCATCATCAGTATACAGAAATGACGATTAAAGACATAAGAAATTTGTGCCTCGAGAATGCAGTAATATATGATGTCAAAAACTTATTTCCCCATGATCAGGTTGATGGTTGTCTTTAATGCTTTACTTCTGAATCAAACTCCGACTTCGGATAAGAGCAGAAGTTGAACCGAGGAATATATTTTGGAATTAGTTGGTTTCATATACCTTCAAGGTATTTATCCCGCTCGTCGGGCCGGGAGCAGATATGTTTAAAACAGTCCCTGTTGAGGACGCCATTGGCATGGTGCTTCCTCACGACATTACAGAAATAATCAAGGATGAAAAAAAAGGTGTGGCGTTTAAAAAAGGTCATATAATTTGCCGCGAAGACATAGCATATCTTAAAAGACTCGGTAAAGACAATATGTATGTTTTGTCACTTACCAACGATACTATCCATGAGAATGAGGCTGCTGCTCTTCTTGCTAAAGCTCTTGCTGGAAAAGGTGTTATATATACTGGATATCCTGTAGAAGGAAAAATCACTATCAAGTCGAATATTGATGGATTATTACGCATCAATAAAGAATCACTGTTGCAATTCAACATGCTTGGTGATGTGATGTGTGCAACACTTCATGACAATACTCCCGTTAAGAAAGGAGAGACCGTTGCAGCTACCCGTCTCATTCCTCTTGTAACTTCAAGAAAGCTTGTAGAAAAGGCCGAGCAGGCCGCCTTGACAAATGATCCGGTTGTTGAGGTAATTGCTTTACGGCGGAAAAAGGTAGGCCTGGTCATTACGGGCAGTGAAATATTTTATGGAAGAATTGAAGATCGCTTTGAAGAGGTCCTCCGGAAAAAGCTGGAGCAGTTGGGTTCTGAACTATCCATTGTACGTTTTGCACCTGATGATAAAGATATCATTGGTGCAGAAATAAGTACATGTATTGAGCATGGTGCAGATTTAATTGTTACCAGCGGAGGGATGTCGGTTGACCCTGATGATGTTACCCGTGAAGGTATTCTAAGAGCTGGCGCGACTAATGTGGTTTATGGAACTCCTGTACTTCCCGGCGCAATGTTTCTGGTAGGTGAAATTGGAAAAATAACTGTTTTAGGATTACCCGCCTGCGGTATGTATCACAAAATAACCGTTTTTGATCTTATTTTACCACGGATCCTTACCGGCCAGAAGATTGGCAGATTAGAGCTTGCTGAACTGGGACATGGGGGGCTGTGCAGAAATTGTAGCACATGCAGGTATCCGGTTTGTGATTTTGGCAAATAATATTTCCCAACCGTCAGTAACCAGAAACATTATTTATATCTGTTTTTTCAGAGCAACAACTGTTGCGCCCCAGCTCCCGTTAAACAATTCCGCCAGACGGTACCCCGCAACCAGAGTATTACGGTCTAGAAGAGCGTGGACAGAACGCCTCAAGTTACCTTTCCCTTTACCATGAATGATTTTCACCTGGTATATTTCCCGTTTGAAACATTCTTTCAGATAATCCGGAATCAGGTACTTTAAATCTTTAGGAGAAAAAGTGTGTAAATCGAGAGTGCCGTCAATGGGCAGATCGATCGGCTCTGATTCGAAATAATTGTCTGTCATCGGTTTCTGTTTTTTAAAAGCCCCAAGACAACTTCTGCCGCCCTGGCAGAGGCCCCCTTTTCACCAAGGCGTGCTTTTACCTCTTGAAGGTCTGAAAGAGTCTGTTCTCGCTCGGCTGTATTCCCAGTAATATTTGATAATTCTTTTGCAACATTTTCAGCGGTAACCTCGTGTTGCAGCAGTTCGGGGACGGCTGTTTTTCCAGCAATGAGATTAACCAGGGAGAAATGGTCAAGTTTGACAAGCAGTCGTGCAAAAAAATAGGTGACAGCTGTCAATTTGTAGACAACAACCATAGGAATCTTCAGTATAGCAAGTTCCAGCGTGACAGTCCCTGAAGCAGCAACAACGGCATCGCAAACAGACATCATATTGTAACGATCATCCACTATAACTTTTATGTTCAGCCTCTCCTCATGGCAAGAGAGTCCGGCATCGTCTAAATCATTTCTCTTAATAGTTGAAGCTTGTGGGATGAGAAACAGAAGAGAGTCTGGCTTTTTTTGTTTTTTTTGTAAAAGGTGTGCTGCGTCCAGAAAAGAAGGTAGAAGAGTTGCAATCTCTTTTTTTCTGCTTCCAGGTAAAAGCCCAATGCATCTCTGGTTTGCGTCAATATTATATTTTTTGAAAAAATCTTCCCGGGATAATGTTGCCTGGACTGTGTCAAGTAAAGGATGACCAACATATTCAGTATCGACACCTTTTTGTTTGAAATAATTTTCCTCAAAAGGCAAAATTACCCCTAGTTTGTCGACACGTTTCTTGATTGTACGCACTCGACCGGAACGCCATGCCCAAACCTGTGGGGCAATATAGTAAAATACGGGTATACCGAGTTTTTTCGCTTTTTTCGCAAGTATCAGGTTAAAATCCGGCAGATCTATAATTATCAAAAGATCGGGTGGATCCAAAGCCAATTTTTTTTTAAGAATTGAAAGAGCAGTGAAGATATCTTTGAGATGGGAAAAAACTTCTGTAATGCCTACAACTGAAACTTTATCGGCATCACAGAGAATTTCAACTCCAAGGGATTCGAGCTCAGCTCCACCCATTCCACAAAATACGATGTCAGAACATTTTGAACGTAATGCTCTGACTAGATTTGCTCCGTGGAGATCACCTGAGGCTTCTCCGGTGACAATCATTATTTTTCTATGAAGCATTTCTTTGGCGTTATTGTAAATATTCGGGTTAAGACTCGAAAGATAATAAAATCTGCAGTCACAGCGAAAAAGAACAGTCGGTGACGCCGTTTATTAAAGTATGCAATTTTCTAACAAGACACTGCTGAATATTTACGCGTTATTAAACATATTTTTAAAGAGATCAAGCTGTTGATGCTCTTTTATCTGTTCTATTACCCGTAATGCTATATCCAGCGCCCTTCTCCCCTCTTCACCTGAAACTACAGGTTTAGTACGATCTCGGACATGTTCAATAAAGGAGATAATTTCACTCCTGAGAGCGTCAGTATCACTAAAAGCCTTTGTCTGAATATCAGGTTTTGGCATGCCGCTCTCCATCAAGACATCAGAGAGTTTTACAATCATCACTTTTTTATTTCCAAAATCAATATTTATATATGAGCCAGGCTGAAAGATACGCATGTTTCTCTTATTGCTTATTGAAATTCTACTTACCGTGACGTTTGCCGTGGCGCCATTTTCAAAAATCAACCTGGCATTAGCAATATCCGTTATCGGTGTGACGACGGGGGCCCCAACCGTGTGGATTTCCTTGATTGGAGATTTGATAATAGTTAATATGATATCAATATCATGTATCATAAGATCGAGCACTACATCAACATCTACTCCCCTGTTTTTAAACGTTGCAATCCTGTTGCTTTCTATAAAAACGGGTGAGGTTAAAAACGGCTCTATTGCTTGAACAGCAGGGTTGAATCTTTCCAGGTGACCTACTTGCAGAAGAAGTTTCTTGCTCTTAGACATCTGAATGAGTTTATCCGCTTCTTTGAGAGTTGCAGTCATTGGTTTTTCAAGAAGCATATCTGTATCGGCGTCAATACAATGGCTTGCAACTTCAAAATGACTGATCGTAGGAACAACAATAGATACAGCATCAACTAGAGGGAGTAACTCTTTGTAGTTTTGAAAAAAAAGACAGTTGCATTCCCTGGCAACATTTTCTCCCTGAGTCTTGTCCTTGTCCGCAACACCGACGAGTTCAACGTCTTCAAGAGCGCTATATTTCTGGGCATGAAATCTGCCGAGATATCCCACTCCTATAACTCCAACTTTAATATTTTTCATCTAATTTCAACGTGCTATATACCTAGATAGGCCTTTTGAATTTCATCATTCTTCAGGAGGTCGTCGGCACTGCCAGAGAGGGTGATTTTCCCGTTTTCCATCACATAGCCTTTGTCTGCTATATGCAATGCCTGGTTGGCGTTCTGTTCTACAAGAAAAATAGTTGTATTATGTTCTTCGTTGATCTTTTTTATAATTTCAAATATCTGTTTTATTATAAGTGGAGCCAGTCCCATAGATGGTTCATCAAGCAGTAAAAGTTTTGGCCGAGCCATTAATGCGCGAGACATCGCGAGCATCTGCTGTTCTCCCCCACTGAGAGTTCCCCCATCCTGGTTTTTTCTTTCGGCCAGAAGTGGGAAAAGAGAAAACACATAATCAATATCTCTCTTTATCTCCTGTTGGTCAGTGCGTAGAAAAGCACCCATGTCGAGGTTTTCTTTTACTGTTAGAAGAGGGAAAATATGTCTTCCCTCGGGAACTTGACAGATGCCCATTTTAACGATTTTATCTGGTTCTTTGTCGTGAATTTCCTGGTCTAGAAAGGTAATTGAGCCATCTCTTACTGAGACGATACCGCATATTGTCATCAGGGTCGTACTTTTACCGGCTCCATTTGCGCCAATGAGGGTGATTATTTCTCCTTCATTAATCTCTAATGAGACATCTTTAATGGCCAGAATATTTCCATACCCGGCTTGTACATTTTTCAGTCTAAGCATTGATATCTTCACCTAAATAGGCCTTAATGACGGCTGGATTTTCACGAATTTCTGTTGGTGTACCCTGAGCTATTTTTTTCCCATAATCCATAACGAAGATTCTGTCAGACAGGCTCATTACAAGTTTCATGTCATGCTCAATCAGAAGAATCGATTGGCCTTCGGAGGCTATCTCTTTAATCAGTTCTTCGAGTTCTATTGTTTCCTGCGGGTTCATACCAGCTGCGGGCTCATCAAGAAGAAGAAGAAGAGGCTCTGTAGCCAAAGCACGTGCAATCTCAAGTCGCCTCTGCGCTCCATAGGGAAGATTCTCAGCAAACTCATTCACATATTTTTCCAGTTTCACTTTTTCTAGAATAGTGTAACTGGTGTTAAGTATTTCCTGCTCTTCTTTTCGGGTCGCACGATTTCGTAAAACGGCTCCCAAAATAGTGGCTTTTGTTCTGCAATGTCTGCCAATCATAACATTTTCCAGAACAGTCATTTTTGAAAAAAGTCTGATATTCTGAAAAG
>JAOZLO010000151.1 GCA_029934775.1 Desulfocapsaceae bacterium | reverse complement strand
CTCAAAAAGAAACTTCGCTCACCAGATTATTGAAGAATTCATGATTGCAGCAAATGAAGCTGTAGCCGGTTTCTTCTCTCAGAGCCACCGCAATAGCCTGTATCGTGTACACGAACAGCCAGATACTAAAAAGGTAGCAGATTTTTGTACCTTTATAAAAACGCAAGGGATTAACCTTGAAAAAAAAGACACAAGTCCAGAATGGTTTGCCGGAATTGTTGAACAGTGCAAAGGGACAAAAAGTGAATATATAATCAACAATCTCCTTCTCCGTACCATGAAACAGGCACACTACTCTCCACAAAACATTGGCCATTTCGGCCTTGCTTCATCCAGTTACACCCACTTCACCTCTCCTATCCGGCGCTACCCCGACCTCTCTGTACACCGCGAACTCATTTTCGCAATATCTGAAAATAATACTATACAGAAAAACAACAAAGCATTTTCAAGTCTGCAGAAAAAAGGCACTTTCCTCTCCGCAAGAGAAAGAACCGGTATCCGGGCAGAGCGTGAGATGGACGAGCGGTTAAAAGTCAGATACATGAAAAAGCACATAGGTGAAAGTTTTGAAGCAATAATCTCCGGAATAAATGACTTTGCCATATTCATAGAATTAAAAAATACATTTATTCGAGGTTCAATTGGACTCAAATATCTTGAAGACGATTATTATCTGCACGACGAAAAGCACTATCGGCTGATCGGTGAATTGAGCGGTAAAGTATACCAGATAGGTGATCCCATCCAGGTAACCCTGTCTGATGTCGACTATGGCAGCAACAGAATTTACTTTAGTCTCTCCCAGGAAAAGGAATCATAAGCCGAACACCCCACAGGTAAGCGATAGACTCCGAGGGGGTATAAGTACCATGATGATATATGTGACCACATAATTTCAAAATATTCTCCTCGGTTTCTTGTTTTTTTTGACAGAGTTACAATAGCAAGGTACTAAACGACAACAGATGAATAAGATATCTCTTCTTTCACAACTGACAATTATACTCGTACGGCCTAAATATCCAGGTAATATCGGCGCTGCCGCCAGAATAGCCTGGAATATGGGAATTGAAAATCTCATTGTCGTGAGTGATCAACTGCCGGAAAGGGAACCCATGGCCCAAATGGCAACCCATAAAGCAGCACACCTTATCGACAACCTGCGACTCTGCACAACCCTCCCCGAAGCACTTGCACCTTTCTCCATCATAATAGGTACTACTGCAAGGAGAGGCAGGCAGAGAATCATTGAAAGATCCCCTCGTGAAATAGTAGAAACCATTTTACCCCAACTCGAAAATAACAGGACTGCGCTCGTTTTTGGACCTGAAGACAGTGGCCTGACCAATGAAGACCTCAAGCATTGCCAGCTGTTATCAGCCATCCCCACTGCCGATTTTTCTTCCCTCAACCTGGCACAGGCGGTTGCAATTCATTGCTACGAAATCTATTATGGCATTGTACACTCGCAGAAAGACATGCTTCCGGCACCGAGACTTGCATCATCTTTCGAATTGGAAAGTATGTATTCCTGCCTTGAAAAATCATTGACTCAAATAGACTTCATGGGTGAAAAAAGCCACACTTACTGGATGAACAATATTCGGCAATTTTTAGCTCAAACAAAACTTTCATCTAAAGATACCAATATTATACGGAAAATTTGTAGAAAGTTTCTACTCAACTCCAAGACGAAGAACATCAACCACAACGGTGCCCCATGAAACCAGAAGAAGACAATATTAACTACACCATACCTTCTAATAAGTTTTATCCGCCACATATTGATCACTCACACTCTCTGCTCCGAACCAACCTTTTAAAAACAAGACTCCCTAATAAAAACCATAATAAAAAAGTCATTGTGATTGAAGCTCAGGCCGGTCAGGGAAAGACAACTCTGGTTTCACAATTTCTAGATTACAACGACAACAAATCTATATGGTATCAGGTAGGTCCGGAAGACTCTGACCCGGTTCTTCTCTTATCATCACTGCTGGCAAATCTTTCAAACATTTTACCGGGCTTCAGCTCTCCTCAACTCACGACCATATTAAATGAGGGCAGCGTCGGTCCACTTGACCTGACGCGATGTGCCAACGTGCTCCTGAAAGATCTCGACATTCATCTTCAGGATGATATTTACTTCGTTTTCGATGACCTCCATCGCGTCGAATATGGCGCTCTCACTAACGGCTTATTAGAATATCTCATAGACACCTCTCCACCAAAGGTACATTTCATTTTTGTAAGCCGGCAGCCACTGGAATTAAAAAGTAAAATCCTACGAAATGGTAGTCAAATTGCCTATATAAATACTGCAGACCTGGCACTCAATAATGAAGAAATTGAAGATCTCTATAGCAATATTCTTCACCAGGAAATCAGCAGACAGGATGCCATAGAAATACAGAAGATCACCAATGGATGGATAATGGGCATTATCCTCGCGAGTCACCCGATCAGTGGACGTAGTCGTTTTTGGTTGGACTCTTCCAATGCCACCCTGTCCACCGGTAACAAAGAGGGTCACATGCTCGATTATTTCCAGGAGGAGATTTTTGATCAGATTCCTCAGAAGTTACACTCTCCATTTCTGGAACTTGCATTTCTACAGGAAATCCCAGCTGATCTGGCAACTGAAATAACCGGTATAGAAAATTTCGGTCAAGAGCTGTCTGAAATGTCTCAGGCTAATTTTTTTATATACAGCCTCGACGACAAACAGTACGTTTTCCGCTTCCACCATTTCTTTCAGGAATTTCTGCAAAAAAGAGCCAGGGTTCAATTTTCATCCTCAGATATCGCACAAATATACAATTATGAGGCCAGTTACTACCTCGAACGTGACATGACGGAAAAGGCACTTACCTGTTACAAAAATGGTGGTGACCTTAAAAAGATGGAAAGAATTCTCCGGGAAAAAGGTATGGAACTGATTGCCAAAAATAGAACCATTACCATCCTCACTTTATTACAAAGTATTCCCGAGGAGACTCTGTTTCAATATAGCTGGCTTACCCTCTATGCAGGACTCTTGAGGGTGGACTTTACTCCACAGACAACCCTCAAGTTTTTCAATTCCGCCCGCCTGCATTTTATTGACACCGGAGAAGAAGCTGGAGAGCTGATTACGTTATCACAAACCATCTATTTTAATTTTGTGATTTCGGGTCAATATAATGTCGGTTCGAAATTTCTACCTCGGACTGAGGCACTACTTGAAAAACTCAAAAGCATTCTGCCGACACCCATTATCATCATGGCTGCACGTAATCTGGCTTCCGGCTACTGCTTTTTCAGTGGTGACATGGAAAAAGCACGCCATTTCATAAAAATGGCGAGTAGTCTTGCCACCCGGCATAACATCAGAAATTTTATCGCCTCAACCAGGTTTATACAGGGATATATTGAGCTGCTGAGTGGCAATCGTACAAAGTATCTCATAGAGGCAGAAATCTGTTTTAGTTTATTCAATGACCCTCTTGTAGGTGAATCCAATAGACTCACAATGAGAGTAATGCACCTCTGTTACCTCTCAATGACCGGGGACTACCTGAACTACTCTTTACAACAGGATTTACTGAAAAAATCGATTGACCAGAAGGTAGTCGAACAGACCGTAGCAGCCCCTTATCTTTTTGTCTGGGGCAGCAGTAATCTTTTTTCTAAAGGATTACCGGAGCAAGGATTAGAGCTTTTAAACAAAGGCCTTGGCATAACCTCAACTGCTTCAACTGATCATATGTACAGCCAGATTCTGCAGTGGCAAGCTTTTGGCAACGCATTAACAGGAAAACATGAAAGAGCACTAAAATTGTTACACGAATCAGCTGAATTACGAAACATTGCAGGCGGACCATTCTACACAGCCTTTCACAACATCATCGCCGGTACGATTTTTACTCGTTTAGAAATGTTTGACAAAGCCCGGGATACGCTTACAAAAGGACTGGAGATTGCACAGTCAATTCCCTCTACCTTCCTTACTCTCTGTGGTCTCATGAATATGAGCTATTTCAAGTATGAATCTGAATCACCAGAAGCAGCTCTTGATGATTTGGAGGCCGGCCTTTCCCTTATGAAAAACAGTGGATATGACCATTTTTGGAGCTGGGAACCTGTCATGATGGAAAAACTGCTTGGACTGGCAGTAAACAAAAATATAGAAAAAAGCTTTGCTCAATCACTTGCTCAAAAACGACTTGGTATCAATTTCTCTGATAACGGTGAAAAGCTTCCTCTTTTAAGATTTACACTACTGGACAGCTTTGAACTCAGCATGGATGGGAAAACGCTTCTCCAGGCAAAAGATTTCACTCCCTATCAGAGAGAGTTACTGGGGCTACTTCTAACGGCCAAAGGACAACGC
The DNA here is from genome assembly GCA_029934775.1 of Desulfocapsaceae bacterium. Taxonomy (GTDB): domain Bacteria; phylum Desulfobacterota; class Desulfobulbia; order Desulfobulbales; family Desulfocapsaceae; genus Desulfomarina. Next base: position 2,465 of record JAOZLO010000151.1, on the reverse strand, counting down.
ATACCCCAGGATAGAATTCAACTGGAGTTATGGCCTGACAATTCACCGGATAACGCCCGAAAAAGCTTCGATACTCTTCTGACCCGGCTGCGCAAGCTACTGGTTCCACATTTACCAAGCCAGGTAAAGGATTATCTCTATCTCCAGAAAGGAATCCTCTGCCTGGCAAACTATGAAATAGATGCCCTGGAATTTATTGCAGCAGCAAAAACCGGTTTATCCCACAGCAGAAATAATAACTGGCTACAGGCGCACAATGCTTTTCAAACAGCATCTTCAATCTACAGGGGAGTGCTGCCTGAAGATACCTTTAAGAGCGAGCAAGTCCTTGCGTTCAATGATCAGCTCATTCACATACTGGTCGAATTTACCAATACGTGGGCAATGAACATGGCTAGTACAGGACGATCAGAAGAGGCAATTCAGTTAGTTGAGGGAATTCTGCAAATCAATTTTCTTGAGGAAGACCTCACTCAACTCCTCTATCAGCTGTACAACCAGAACAACAATCCACTAAAAGCACGTGATACACTGGAACGTTATAGGAAAGCACTGATTAAAGCGGAATACACAGAAGAAGAAATAAAAGAGTTTCTCCGTCAAATTATTAAGCCTTGAGTCAGACAGACTGCAGGGATAGAAGAGCTCTAATTAATCTGGACCAATATTTGCAGTGATTATGCAGGTACAGACAGTTATCTTTGTTATCAGGAGGAATACATGATATCAGCCTTCCAAGCAGCGCTATCCGGATTGCATGCCTTTGGCACCAAAATCCAATCTAACAGTCACAATATTGCAAATAGCAATACTGATGGTTTTAAAAGAACACAAGTCAACCTTGAATCGGCTGTTCCTCATGGTGTGAAAACGCAAATTGAACAAATTAATACATCAGCACCCAAGGTTTTCACGGAAAAAAGTGGGGAACTTACTACTGTTGAACCATCAAATGTTGACCTGGGTAAAGAACTCCCGGAGATGTACATTAACAGCCAGATGTATAAAGCTAATCTCAAGACCATTCAGACCGTCGATAACATGCTCGGCAGTTTGTTGAAAATCAAGTCTTAAATTACTCATTTAGGCATCAAGTAAAAACAACTTATACACCTTACTTGCTACCTTAATCCCAAAAGGGGGCATCGCTCGCAGTCTGGATTTGTTTTTTTACAGAACTGCTTTGCAACAAGTACAATAAGAGCGTGAAATTCATTAAAGAGTTGGGTATCTTCAGGGAGATGGTCCATAAAAACAGTCTGCATTGTCTGGTAATCTGTTTCTTCTTCAACCAGATTATGCCGTGAGAAAACCCGGTGAGTATAAGTATCAATCACAAAAACCGGCTGCCCGCACGCATAGAGTAAAATAGAATCAGCAGTTTCCTGCCCAACCCCCTTTACATTGAGCAAATTCTCTCTCGCAGACTCCATACCATCTTCTAAAAAACAGTCCAGATTACCGTCATAACAAACATTGATCATCTCCAGCAGATTATGCAATCTCTTTGCCTTGAGGTTGTAATACCCGGAGGGCCGGATATATTCTGCTAACTGATCAACTGAAATTTCAAGTAGTTGAGGATAGACAAGTAATCCCTTCTGCCGTAGGTTATCTATTGCCTTTGTAACATTTATCCAGTTTGTATTCTGCGTCAAAACTGAACCCACCATTACTTCAAGGGGAGTTTCTGCTGGCCACCAACCCTGCTGTCCGAAATAGGCATAGAGTAAATCATATGCTTCAATATAACTGTTACTGTACCCATCCCTCACTCTTTATTCTCCTCCAATCCCGGATTTTTCAGGATTATCTCCCAGGCAAATCCCAATTTCACGTGCTGTCTGTATCTTATCGCTATTGAGATCGACTTTTTTCCTCCTTTTAATAGCATCAGCAATAGGTACGGCTACCATTTTCGAATCCTTTAACGCTACCATATGATCAAATATTTTCTCTTCGATCAGGCGAACAGCTGCAGCCCCAAAGCGTAAAGCCAGCAACCGGTCAAAAGTAGTGGGCGACCCACCTCGCTGCAAATGGCCGAGAACGAGCGACCTTGAATCTTTATCTGTTCTCTTGCGTATCTCTGACGCAACCCATTCTCCCACTCCACCTAAAATCACCTCATCTCGTCCCGTCTCCCCATGGCCTTTATTAAATACCTGGCCATCTTTGGTCATCGCACCCTCTGCCACCACAACAATAGAATAGTCTTTATCGCGCAACTGATTATCGGCAATTTTATTACAGACCTCTTCCATATCAAAAGGGATTTCAGGTATCAGAATAACATCTGCACCACCCGAAATACCAGAATAAAGGGCTATCCAACCGGAATCACGTCCCATCACTTCAACAACAAATACTCTATCATGGGATTTGGCAGTGGAATGCAGTTTATCCAGGGCATCCGTTGCAGTAGAAACAGCCGTATCAAAACCAAAAGTTCTGCTGGTCTCTTC
>JAOZLO010000150.1 GCA_029934775.1 Desulfocapsaceae bacterium | reverse complement strand
AAATACTACGAAATTTACAGGATGACGCTTCAGAAACAACCCACAAACCCTCTTGCAAGTTCTTAACCGGACACTACTGATTTTTATTGACATAAAAGAGAGATGAGAAGAATTATGGCTACAAAAGAGCAGATAAAGGGATGGGTCTATGTATTTGTCTGTGATCCGGGTTCCGATGAGAATTTTCTTGGATTATATAATGAAGGTGATGATCTCAACCTCATTCCAGCATTCAGAAGTAAGGAAGATGCAAATGACTGTTTTTTGTCACTTCCGCGAGAAAAGGGGAAAAAATATGAACTGCAGGCGGTTCATATTGAAGAACTTCGAGAGGCAGCAGTAGAAAATGATTTTATTGTCACTCTGGTCGACGGTGAAGGGAAAATTATCAAAGAGTAACTACTGATTAACTGGAACAGAGAGGAGAGTGAAATTGAGTTTGAAAATTGCGATAGGAGGGAAGGGGGGTGTTGGTAAAACCACCATTACCTCCCTTATAGCTCGATGTTTTGCTGCAGAACATCAAAACAAAGTCATTGCTATCGACGCTGATCCGGTGGCTAATCTAGCCGCGGGACTTGGCATATCAGAAGAACAACCTATTACCCCTATATCAGAACTCAAAGATCTGATTGCTGAACGTACAGGAGCACAACCAGGTACCATGGGGGGGTTTTTCACCCTCAATCCTAAGGTCGATGATATACCTGAAAGATTCTCTCTGGAAAAAGATGGTGTTAAACTTCTGGTGATGGGTACGGTGCAAAGTGGCGGATCAGGTTGTATATGTCCTGAAAGCACAATCCTCAAAGCCTTGATGAATCATCTTGTTCTTTACCGGGATGATATTGTTATAATGGATATGGAAGCTGGGGTTGAACATCTTGGGAGAGCTACCTCATCATCTGTTGATGCACTTATTGTTGTGGTTAATCCTGGAGCAAGAAGTAGAGTCGCAGCGGAGAGGATAAGGAAACTTGGGAGGGATATAGGTATCAAGAATATTCTTGTTCTTGGGAATCGTGTAAAAAATGAGGAAGATGAGCAACTGATCAGAGAATCACTTGCTGATTTTGAGATAATTGGCTTTCTTCCGGAATATGAAGAGATCAGCAGCGCAGACAGAGATGGGGTTCGACCTTTTGATGCCGGAGAAGATATCCCTGAACCAATTTTAGATATTGTACGTAAACTTGAAAAAATGAAGAGAGCCTGACAGGAATATTTTTCTATGATGCTATTTAATGGCAGATATAGCTGGGATGGAACAAAGAAAGACAATCGGGAACCGATTGCCTGGTTTCCCGGGGCCTATGATCTGAGAATATTCGATCGTGCTGATGATAAGGATGTGATAAAACAGCTGAAACGATATGCCTGTATATATGCAAAAACTGGTGATGGACAGTCCATTTCTGAACACCCTGAGAAATTTGCCCGGCAGATATGTGATGATTTTTCTTTGGATCTTGAAAAAGTTCTCTGGGTAGAGGATCTGCTTTGCGAAAAAGATAAATATGTTATTGTAATGTTCAAAAAGTACCGCAAACTCGGAGACACCTTTTTTTATAAAGCATCTAAACGCAGACCTTTTGAAGCCGAGAAGAGGTGGATTAATGAGGCCCTGGAAAAACTTTCCCCTGTGAATTTATAATGACTGCGGAAAAAGAAAACATTAAGAAGAGATTGCTGGAACTTGAAGCAGAGATAACAGAAACCAAGAAAAGATTACCTGCACATTCAGTTAAACCCCGGGTTATGATGGATCTTCTTGAACTCGAAGATGAAAGGGATGATCTTCTGGCACAACTTTCAGAAGAAGTGTAGACTCGGACTTATTTACGAAACAGCTCTATGAAAAAATCAACTGTTTTTGAGGAAACCTGCCAGCAATATCTTGCACAGATTCGCCAGGTTGACTTTCTTGCTAAAGCGGAAATACTGGGTGTTAATAGAGATAAGGATCGTTTGATTATCCCGCTTTATGATAGAATATATTCTCTTTCAGCCGAAGGTTTGAGCGAGAAAGGAGGAGGAACAATTACACCGGCAGTGCAGGTAATGATCTATAAATATATTCTTACATGTGGTTCAAATAAACCTGCCATGAGAGATAAAATGGTCACATACAGGGAATTTAAAGATTCAGGACCCCTTATCTCATATTTTACGACAAACACGAATAAGACGCTGGAATCGACTTTTTCTGGTAACATTGAATTATTGAAAGAACGATCTCAAAAAAGAGGTGGGGAGCTATTGACTTCTGATATGTATGATCTTTCGATCCGGTTTTATGCTTTTCCCAAAATCCCTGTAGTTATTAATTTCAATGATAGTGACGAACTTTTTCCGTCGAAGAGTTCGGTTCTCTACAGATCTACTGCAGAGCACTATCTTGATATGGAATGCCTGGCTATGACAGGGACACTTCTGGTGGGAAAACTGATTAGTTCATGAAGAATGAGTCAGTGCCTGTCCATTAATGTAATGAACAGACACTGGTTTAATTTTTACAACATCATCCTGAAGGGTGAAAAATACCAAAGATTATTTCTAAGGTGTTCAAAAAAAAGGAGAAAGTTATGACTGATACACATTGTCCTGGATTTGAAAGTAATAAATCATTGAGTGAATATACTATCAAGTGCCCTGATTGTGGAAAAGAGTGGGAGATTTTTTCAGACGAAGCTGATAAGGTTGCGAAATGTCCATCTTGTGGCAGTTCGGTTGATGCCAAGACGAACCGGGTGAAAAAGTAAATTATCTTTTTCCTCTGATGATTCTCGTTTCTGTTACGATCAGATCGAGAATCTCGTCATGGCATTGCAACGGTGCTCTTTCAATAATCTGCAAGTTAAATGCAAGACCAACTCGCAATGCCCTTGGAGCCGAAGATACAAATCGATCGTAGTATCCCCCCCCGTACCCGAAACGGCCACCCCGTTCATCAAATACTGATCCCGGCAGTAGAATTATATCGATATCTGCGGGATCTGTTTTCTGCTTGAGGCAGATTTCTGCTCTGGGTTCAGGAATATTGCAATAACCGGGGACCAGGTCCGTTTCGGGGTCGTTTATCTGGATAGCGTCCAGTCTTTTTTCCTTAACCCGGGTTACTGGTACTGTCACTGTTTTTCCTGATTTCAGGAATGTTTTTATCAGGTCCAGAGTTTCCACTTCACTTCGAAAACTCACATAAACGAAAATATTCCTGCTGTTTATTATCTCTTTTTGGCCCAGAAAGTTTTTTTGAACCGCTCTACTCTGTTTTCTGAGTTGATCTGTTGTCAGATTGTTTCTGGCAGTCAGTATATTTTTTCGTAATTGAGATGAATTTATCATGGGAGGTTGTGGGAGTGTTTGAATTATTTCAAGGTATCCTTAAGTGGTATTAAGGGACATTATAAAAATAGGTAAAGTAACACTTTTTCACAGTATTATGCTAGAAATATTCAGAATTTCGCGAAAAGAGGAGCCAGTGACACCTTCTGCAAGATTCTAACCGGTCACTGTTGAGAGAAAATATGAAAAAATCTATACTCATTACAACTGATAAAGGTATTACTGTAGATTGTGTAAGTATTATTATTGTGCCGGAGATTGCTCTTGAGGAAGCAGGGTACATTAAAATGTTTACTGTAAAAGATGCGGCGAACGCTAAACATGAGTATCACGCTATGGCCCAGATGGCCTATTTTCAGTATCAGGATGAAGAATTGGATGTTAAGGAATATGTGTCTGTTACCATTCTCTGTGGAGAAGAGCAGATTGATCTGACTGATGGCATGGTCATTTGTCGTGATCTGATTGGTGAATTCCATGTTCTTATTCATTCGGAGCAGAACAGGAAGAAAATCCTTGAAGCGGCTTACAGATATTGTACCAGATGGGTTCGGTTGGATATTTAAAAGAAAACACAGTACTGTCCGGTTAGGATTTCGAAGTCTACGCTATCTGCAGTTACAGCGAAAAAGAACAGTCGTTGACGCTGGTTATTAAAGTATGCAAATTTCTAGTCGGACATGGCCTGAGGAAAACAGTTTACCGAGGTTAATTTGAGATAAATGACATGAGTGATAATACATTAAAAGAGAACAAAGACATTGTATCCCGTCAGAAGCTGCTGATTTTTCAACAAAATGGAAGTGGTGAACAGAAAATTGCTGGTGTGAAGAAATACGGAGGAGATCAGTTTGAACTTGAAGTATTTTCTATTGATGAAGTTCTTCCGCCTGTTCTTGATGATACCAGTGAGTATCTTCCTTCGGATATTTCCTGTGACCTGGTCCTTGATTTTTTGATACATCAGGACCTTTCGCATGATCTCGCGGCGCTTTGTGATGAAAAGAAAATTCCAGTTATATCATCAGGAAAGAAAGTTATAGGAAAAATGGTAATGTGTCCACCTACCTGATGTGGCCTTCCAAGGCAGGCTGGTCTTGGTAGATACGGGGAGAAGTTTGGTTCACCGGAGCTAGAGGTGGAGGTCGCTGATGGAAAAATCTCTAATGTGAGGGTAATACGGGGTGCGCCTTGCGGGGCTACATGGGAGGTAGTCAAAAGACTGATCGGTCACCCTTCAGACGATGCAGCACGGAAGATAGGCCTTGAAACGCAGTTTTTCTGCTCAGCAGACCCGGCTGGCTGGGATCCTCTTTATGGGAAAAGCCCAGTTCACTTTGCAGGAAAAATTCATGATAAAGAACTCAAAAAGCAGTTAAGGATTATTCGTGGTGATCATGAATTGAATTCAATAGACTTCGGTGACAGGGAATGACAGTTCCATTACTTTCTGGAAACCCCCTTTTTATTCCACTAAAAGGTGCCTTTTAAATCGATTGTCTTTTTCAGATATGAGAGGCTTTCTTACTATAATTCCAAGAAAAAAATTGCTTCAGTGGTGTGAAAGAGATAAGATATCTGCAGATCATGAAAATAAATACTTAATACCTCTCAGGACATCAATTTACCGATATGTATTTACAATACTATGGTTTTAGCCGGAAGCCTTTTGAACTCGTGCCAAAAGTAGATGCACTTTTTTTAGGGGAGACCCATAAAGAGGGATTGGCTGTCTTAAAATATGGGGTTATTTCCGATAAAGGTTTCTTGTTGTTGACTGGAGCTGTAGGAACTGGAAAAACGACTCTGGTCAACTGTCTTGCTGCTTCTCTGGAGATGAGTGAGAATCTCTGTTTGATCTCAAATCCAAATTTGAATGTGGTGGAATTTTATCACTATTTTGCCGCAAAGATTGGTCTGCAGTTTGATGGCAACAAGGCACTTTTTTTACTGGATTTTGCAGAATATCTCGAGAAGTGCAAAGCGACCGAGAAAAAAATATTGCTGATTATTGATGAGGCTCATGCTCTTCCCGTTGAAGTTCTGGAAGAAATTAGGTTGCTGGCAAATCTTTCGGCCGAGAATCCAGGTTCTATGTCTATTTTTCTCGTCGGCCAGCCTGAACTGTTGGAGAGGCTTGCAGAAAAGCGATTGCTGCCTTTGCGGCAGCGTATTTCAATGCGCTTTCATCTTGAGCCACTTTCTTATGAAGATACGCAGCAGTATATTCTGTTCAGACTGAATGCGGCAGGGGCTCAACAGGGGGCACTTTTTACGAGGAAGGCGATTGATGCTATAGATAAGGCGGCAGAGGGAAACCCGAGGGTGATCAATATTCTCTGCGATCATGCTTTATTGACCGGTTACTCTCGAAACGTACTTCGTATTGATCACAATATCGTTCGTGAATGTGTAGAGCAGCAGAAACTTCCTGGGGATGAGGAATTCTATATTTTACCGAAGGAAAAAAAATTCTGGCAAAGAGGTTTTTTCTGGTTGCTGTTGATATTTATTTGTCTGGAAGGGGTGGGAATCTGGGTTCTTTTTCGTTTTGGCTTATTCGATGATGTCTGGCATTATGTTCAGAATGTCTGGCAGGGTTTCTGGCAGTTTCTACAAAATATGTTGAATAGAGGATAGCAGTTACTATGGGAAAAATATCAGATGTGCTTGAAAAATCAGGAGTTGAACTGACCGGAAAAAAGACAGCTCCTGCAGAGCGGCAACCGGTTGTAAAGGTGGCTGTCCCAGAGCCACCGCAGAAATCGGCTGCAGACTCGATCACCGAGTCCTCCCCTAAACGTCAGACACTCTCTTCTGCCGGGGCCTGGGATGAACGGTTGACAAATGTAACACACGCTTCCACAGGGGTGGCCGAATCTATTCGTGTCCTTCGTTCACGCATCCTTTATCCTCAAGATGGCAGGGAACGACCACAGACTATTATGATAACGTCCAGTGCCCCCCAGGAAGGCAAATCTTTTGTTTCAGCTAATCTGGCTGTGACTATGGCACGTGGGCTGGATCAGTATTCCATGCTTGTGGATTGTGATCTGCGGCGGCCTTCCCTTGCCAGAATGTTTGGTCTGGAGTCCATTTGTCAGCGTGGATTGTCCGACTATCTTAAGCAGGATCGTGATCTTGCTGAATTGATCCATAAAACCTCCGTTGAAAAACTTTCTCTTCTTGCCAGTGGTGAACCGCCGGTCAATCCTGCAGAATTGTTGTCATCCGAGCGTATGGCCAAGCTGGTCGCTGAACTCTCCGGTCGTTATAGTGACCGTTTCATTATATTTGACAGTCCTCCGTATCAGGTTGCCTCTGAATCCAATGTCCTGGCAAAAGAAGTTGACGGAGTGGTTCTGGTTGTCGGGTACGGAAAATCAGATAAATCTCAGGTAAAAGAAATGGTGGATCTGATAGGAGTGGACAAAATTATTGGTGTGGTTTTTAACGGTATGAAGAGCAGCTATATCCATAAGAAGGTTTTTGCGTCTTACGATAGCTATGGTGGATATTATGGAAGAGATGGAGATGGGTGATCAGTGAAAT
>JAOZLO010000149.1 GCA_029934775.1 Desulfocapsaceae bacterium | reverse complement strand
AGCCTGAACCTGAGGAAATAGCAGTAGAAAGTGGTTCTGGTTGGGGAACAGTTGCAGCTGTCGGTCTGGCTCTGGCTGCAATTGGTGGTGGAGCAGCGCTGATCGCCTCAAGCTCAGACGATGATGAAAACAATCAGGACGAGGTGGTGGTAGTACCTCCAGAACCGGAGGAACCTCTAGTGCAGCCTACGGCCGCTACAGAAACAACTTCTGTTCAATGTCTGGGAGATACTGTTAATTTTTCTTTTTCAGCATCGATGAACACTGACTCCGGCTCTGTTGCTCTCAGCATGAGTGAATTTGAAAGTTCACAGGAGTGGGACGGCGACCAGAACTACTATGTTTCATTAGGTGCGTCAGAGTCTGACTGCGACTCTCTGCTGAGCCGCAAAGAAGGGCTTATAATGACCTTGAATAATTTTGTTGCATCTTCCAAGGCCGCCCTGGGAGGTAAGACAAGTTTTACATTCCGCCTCATATGGGATCCTCCGTCAACCAGCACTACACCTCTTTAAGCACTGAAAACCAACAGGGGGGGCAGCCCTCCCCCTACATCAATTGGGCTGCCACTTCTTCTGCGGCTTTAAGCCACCCCGAAATATCCGCTGCTGCTGTAGTCTGTTCTGCTGCTTTAATAACCACTCCCGACGCAACCTCCACCATACGCAGGTCAATCCGCAACTGCTCACCAACCAGTTGATAGCCACCAAACACCATCAGCTGAGCGCCAAGAATCTGACCAATTTCAAGACGGCTTGTTTCACTTGCCAGATTGGAGCTACCAATACTGAGCTCCTCCAGAGCCAGGATAAGCTTCTGTCGTTCAACGAGTTCATATCCGCCTTTTATTTTCAAAGTTTCAATGATTTTTGCAGTTAGAAATTCCTGCATGTCAGCAAGTTGCGCGTGGTTGGTAACGCTGAGGTCTTCCAGGTCCCAGACCGCCACAATGGAGCCAATCCCGTATTCAACAGGAATATAAGGTGTGTGCTCTTCTGCACAGGAAGATAATAACAGCAGCAGAAAAATCAGAATAACTTTTAGACCATCTCTCATCATCCACTCCCCGCTCCGGTGGGAACGCCTGCCATTTCCTGAATTTTATCATCAGTCTGCAGTGGTCTGTTCTGCTCAACAATTCTGACCGAACACATATCGGGTTCAACCCGAACAACCTCAATTTTACCAATTTGAGCCGGCAGTCCCTTCATAACCTTCCCTTTATACTTTATAGGCTTTCCATCCTCAATTACCTCAAAGAGTGTCCCTAAAACAACTCCCTGACTCGAACCAAGATTAATTATTGCCTCATCACCTGCTGCCTGCACAATAAATCCCCTGAGAGGATATTTACCGATGACAGCTTTTAACATCTCCCTGTTAATGTATTGCATTTCTTCATCAAGATTCATACCACCTGGAGCAAGTTTACGGGTCAAAACCTTTGGAATTGCAGTCGTCTCTGAATCTATCAGTCGAAGGCTCAGTAAAGATGCATCCGGCAAATGGAGTAACGATCCGGTTGTTACAATTTTGGCTGCCAGGATCCTGCCAAGCTTTAAAGCAGTCTGGGGGTCTGCAAGATCTGAAGTGCCCAGATTTAACTCCTCAAGAAGGCGATCCATAATAATCCTCTCCACAACCTGGACTCTCCCAGACTGGTTGAGCAACTCAGTGAGCTGTGCAGTCATTACACTGGAAATCCCGTCTCGGGCAGCAAGCCCGCCTTTTTCCTGGAAATCAACGAAAGTTACTATCATTGGCCTGGATGTCCAGCTATCCTTCCTGTTTAAAAATGGAAATGGTTTTGACTGTTTGCGGAACCTGTCGGCAAGTTCTTTGACTAACCTGTCAACTCGCTCTTTTTCTGCAATATTTTTTTGCAGACTTATCATCTGCTGGGTTTTACGAGCCAAAATCTCCGAATAAGCATCGTTTTTATTCACTTTCATTGCGTCCTGAAAGGCGGCAAGAGCTTTTTCAAGTTCTCCTTCCTTCTGGTATGTAACACCTTTATTGGACATTGCCACCAGATTATGCGGATCAAAATTTATTGCCTGGTCATAATGGATCCGAGCCTGATCATAGTTCCCGAGATTTGCCTGCAGCCTGCCGTATTGATTATGGGCATAGGCTTTCTGAAAAGATATGCCATCATTTTTTGCTACAGCTTTTTCATATTCCTCTCTGGCCGCCTCTTCATTATTCTGACTGTAGAGATAATCACCTTTAAGAACGTTTACATAACCGCGCTCGGGAGCCTCCTTTTCAATAGCCTCTGCTATTTCCAATGCCTGGGTGGGCTTACCTTGGTCAAAATTCATTTTGACCAGTCCCTCCATTCCGGCAACCTTCGCTTCACCCGACTGACCAGCCAGATCCATGAAGATATCTTTTGCTTCTTCTTTCTTGTCCACTTTGAGTGCTGCATACCCATATAATGTTTTCGCCTTAAAATTATCAGGGTTCTTCTCCTGTATATCTTTAGCAAGTGCAAGTGCTACAGGTACTTCATCCCGTTGTAATTCTCTTTCGGCAAGGGCCAGAAGCATTTTCTCAGTTGTTTGCCCAACTCCCTGAAAATAATCTATGATTTTCAATTCAGGTCCAAGGATATAGATCGTCGGAAGAATAAATTCCGCATCGTATTTCAGGCTGACATCTTTATTATCGATCATCACGGGAAAACCGGCATCATGCTCAACAATAAAATCCGAAACCTTGTTTTTGGGCGATTTAGTGATGCCCCATATCAAAAGATCTGCTGCAGGAAATTCGCTGATTAATTTATTCAGGCTTAACAATCCTTCCTGGCTGGACTGCGAACTGGTGTCAAAGAAATAAATAATAATCAATGAATTATCTCTCATTGATGACAACTTATGTGAACGTCCGTACACATCTTCAAGCACAAAATGTGGCGCTTCGTCTCCCGGTTCTAACTGAGCAGATACTACAGCCACACCACTACTGATAACGATAGTTGCAAATAGAGTTAAACAAATCATGACTCTGACAATAATTTTCATATGTTACTCCCAGCTTTTATTTAATCCAAAAATTAATCTGGCCACTAACTATTCCGGTAACAAACGTATGGAAAGCGGCACCTTCCCGCCTTTACTCAAATCAAGTTGTGCCTTCCAATCACCATGCCCCTGCAATTGAAGCATCAATTCATGTTTAACAGCACTCACCTCAAACTCAAAAGGAGTTTTACCTATATAATCGCCATCTATATAAATACTTGCACCTTTGGGACGACTATTCATGTTTAATAGTGTCATTAATTGTACCGACTCTTCAGCGGATGGAAGAGAATCTGCATTTCTTTCAGCAAGATCGTCAGTTTTCAGACTTGATTGTTGAAAGTTGGAGTCCTCAAAAGGTTCTTGTGGAGTAAACGCAGGATTTAAAAAAATATCAGTGACCGACTCTTCAGGTTTCACAGGCTTGATTATGGTGTCGATACTTTCAATACTGATTTTTTTCTTCTCTTTTGTCAATATAATATATTCAATCATCCCAGTAGGTTGATCTACTGGAGCTACTATAGGGCGGGTATCTTCTCTTAGATCAATCTTCTCCTCTTGTTCTGGGTCATCTACGATAATTGCCTCAGGAAGAGTGTACTTTTTTATAATAGTGCCAACATCTGGGAAATAGTCAAAGTAGTATAAGGCTCCAACCCCTGCACACAAAAACAACCCCAGAACAGCAAACATCCAGGCTTTACCGGATGCATCGGCAGATCCAGGTTGTATCGGAATTGGTTCTTCAGCAGTCCTCGCATCGGCAATTTCACCAACCAGTTTTTGTCCGCTTGACTGTCTGTCTGCAGGATCACGAGCCATTGCCCTCATAATCAGTGCTGAAAACTTCTCAGATATTTCTGGATCAATCAAAGTCGGCTTGTCAACAGAGTCACTGGTTATTGCCTTGAACAGGGCTGCAAGATTTCCTGCCTTGAACGGACGCTGACCAGTTGTCAATTCATAGAGAATAACTCCAAGCGAATATATGTCCGAGCGACCATCAACCGGTTGTCCCAGCACCTGTTCAGGACTCATATACACAGGTGTACCAAGTATTTCTCCTGCCTGGGTCATCTGCTGTCCATCAGGATCTTCGATATGAGCTATACCAAAATCTGTAACTTTGACTTCACCATTCTCTAAGCAGATTATATTTGCAGGTTTAATATCTCGATGAACAATACCTTTTTGATGGGCATAATGAAGTGCCTCGGCGACATCTTTACCGATTCTGACAATGAGATCAAAATTTATTTTCTGCAGTTTTATCAGTTCATCCAGAGGTGTACCCTCCAGAAGTTCCATAGCAATATAGATGGTACCATGATCCTGGCCGATATCAAAAACAGTGACAATACCACGATGGGAGAGACGGCCAACTGCTGTCGCTTCTTTGAGGAATCGCTTGACATAGTCTTCTGATGAAACACGGTCCTGCCTTAAGACCTTTAAGGCCACAAGCCTGTCGATCTGCGGATCATGGGCTTTATACACCACTCCCATTGATCCACGCCCAATTTCTGAAACTACCTGGTATCTGCCATAATTCATAAAGAAAAATAATCCTTTAGAAATTCAACTACAACTTCCAGTGGAATGAGAAAACCTATGTCCCTGGCTTCTCTGTGACGCCCTTTGACAACCGCCACAAATGTACCACTTTTGTCAAACACGGGGCTGCCACTACTGCCCGGTTGAATTTTCATCTGTACCTGCCAGAGCACCTCATTGTTCACTTTCCTGAGGGGGCCATTGATATAGCCACTCTGTATTGTCCCTCGCAAATTGACAGGACAACCAATTGAAAACAGTGTCTCTCCCATTCCGAGTAAATTTCTCCCATCGGTTATATTGACTATCTCTTCCTTGGTCGCATTTACTTTAATTAAAGCCAGGTCCTTATCAAAGTCCGCTTTAATCACATCTCCCTCATAGAAAATCCCTGTATTTGACATGATTTTCACATGTTCATGCTCCAACAGGTCGTGGGCGGTACAGAGAACCAGTCCCTCATCATCGATAAAAAAACCGGTAAACTGAATCGATTTTGATTTAGTCTGCACATGGATACAGGCAACATTGCCAATCTGGTTGAGAATCGGCTCCGGTATCACATTGCCGCCTTCACCGATAAACCTATCTTTCCCGGTTTCCCCGCTTTGAAGCACTTCAACGAGCATATTTACCCGCTCCCGGGCGGTGTCAGCTCCCTCCATTTTTATCACTACCTCTGTTCCAAGTGATGATTGAGGGGTCAGCTCAACAAGCCACTTCTCACCACGGTTTTCTTCTCCCCCGGTTCCAACAATTCTAATCCCCCGGTCCCTCAATGTTGATTGATCGACAACAATACCAGAACTGCTCATCCACTTGTTCACCTTATAGGCAACTTCAACCACAGGCGCCGAAATACGCTCCTGCCAGTCGACTTTCACATCACCTGCAACTGCCAAAGATAAATGGCAGACCATCAATACTATTGCAATAAACAGGCGTGCGAATATCATTGACCAATTACCACCAGTATAACCGTTATATTGTCTCGGCCACCTGCCTGATTGGCAAGATCAACCAGAAAAGACACCTTCTCCTCAAGGCTGATATTACGCCCTAAGCATACTGCAATATCAGTTTCTGCCACCATATCTGTCAGGCCGTCGGAACAGAGCATAAAAATATCTCCCGATTTAGCTTTGCCACGAATAAGGTCCACATCAATACTATCTTCAGTACCGACTGCCCGCAGAATTACATTGCGATAACGATATTTTTTTGCTTCTTCTTCCGTGATTACACCGAGTTCAATCTGCTGTTGTACAAGCGAGTGATCACTGGTTAACCGGATCAGACTGTTTCGTCTGTATCTATAAGTTCGGCTATCGCCAACATGGCCAAGAACAAAACCACCACTGGTTATTACAAGTAACTCGGCTGTGCACGCCATTCCCTTATTCTCTGGATTCTGGCCTGCATATTCGATGATATTGGAATTCGCCTGCAGAAATGTTTCCTTGATAGCAGAAATTGCTTTTTGATCCGAGAGTGCTTGAGCAGTATTGATGATCTTGGAAACAGCAGTGATAAATATTTGACTTGCGATTTCTCCCGCAGCTGCTCCTCCAACCCCGTCGGATACAACAAAACAGCAGCACGACGTATCAATGAGCAGGGCATCCTCGTTCAGTGAACGTCTCAACCCTGTATCGGTCATACCGAAAGCCTGTATTTGAGATATGCTTTGCACGCTGACTCCAGAAAAGGATGTGAAAAGCTTAGAAACCAGATTAGAGATTAACGAAAAAAACCTTTTGAATCAATACATTTTGTTATAGTATGAATCAGTAGTTTCCGGTTAAGGACTTGCAAGAGGGTTTGTGAATTGTTTCTGAAGCGTCATCCTGTAAATTTCGGAGTCTACGCTTACCTCTTAACATTTTCGTATTCAATTTTCTAACCGGACATTACTGAGTATGAATTTAATAATAATCATGAAATTGTTCGCCTGTGTATAGTACCTGAATTCAACAATATCACTTTACATGTAAACATTCCCAGATGAAACCTCCCGCGATAAAAGTAGAAATAATCCACATAGAAGGGCCTTTAAAAGGAACAATACAGGAATTTTTCGACCCCGTGATTGAGATCGGCAGACATCCCGAATGCCATGTCTGCTTCCCAAAAGATATGAATACCATATCACGCAAACATGTCGATATCCGAAGGGAAGGTAATCGGTTTATGGCCGTTGACCACAGTACGAATGGTACTTTAGTCAATGGCAAATCTATACTGGAAGTAATTCTCAAAGATGGTGATGTGTTAACCATCAGCAAGAATGGCCCTAAAATAAGCGTTCTTACAACAATTAT